>CAMUPC010000057.1 GCA_947090545.1 uncultured Eubacterium sp.
GGCGAACTAGGTGCCGCGCCCGGACGGTGCCACAGCGTTCCCGCAGGATGCTTAGCGCTTCTTAACCTTCTGGAACGGCGCAGCCAAGGCGTGCCCATCCCCTCTCCCAGCGTCCTTATATGTACCAAAATCCAACACTTGACCAAAACCGCTGCCAATTTGATTCATCCACGTCAGCATATCCTATGCCGAAAGAAATTAGCCAGCCCGCCAAATAAATCTGGGACATATTCCTCCGATCTGTTCATGCGTTTATTCCAGCCCCTGTTTTGCACCTTCTTGACATTCCCTTTAAAGTATCCTATACTTTCAATGATTCAATTGTATCGCCAAAACCATAACAACCATCTATTTGCCAATACAAAAAGGAGAATGCACCATGAAACAAACCAAACATACCGTATCACCCATGAGCAACGAGGGCAGAAACGCCTACGTCACCCAGCAGATCACAGATGCACTGATCTGTCTGTTGGCAGACAACGAGCTCCAGCAATTATCAGTCAGCCAGTTATGTGCCCATGCCGGCGTTGGCAGGGCTTCTTTTTACCGGAACTTTCAAAGCAAAGAGGACATTTTAAAAATCCATATCCGCGCACTGCTCCAGGATGTTATAGACAAATTTAAAAAAGAGGAAGGAAAGCCGCTCAGCGAGCAGCTTGGAATCCTCTTTTCCCATTTGATCCAACACCGGGATTTTTACAGCCTGATACACAGGCGAAACCTGATGAATCTGTTCAAAGATGTCTTTATGGAAATCTGCGGTCCTAAGCCGGAATACGCTATGGCTGAAGCATACGCGGCGGCATTTGCATCCTACGCGCTTTACGGCTGGATCGAAGTATGGTTTGACAGGGGAATGCAGGAATCTGCCGAAGAAATCACCGCATTATTTCAAAGCCACGGACTGTAGCCTGCCCTATCAAGCCGCCCGCTTTACCAGAACTTCACTTCCGGCTTTAAGCTGCGGTAGCCGGCGCTCACCATAACCTCATCCCAGCAGCTATAGCACTCCGGCAGGTCGTACCAGCGTGCGTTTGCCTTTGTCTCTGTAAGGGCGATTCTCTGTCCTACATACGTCTCGCTGTTTGAGATCGGCACCGCCATCTTATCATCGCTTAGATCCAGCATGGAAATAATGCTTGGTACCGTAACGATCGTCTGCTCTCCCGCTTTATCATCAAGAGCCTGTACATACAGGTTTTCATTTTGGAAAATTACCTTGTACGTCCCGCCTTTGTCTGCGCGCACGGTCGTCACCCCGGTATCAAACCCGCCCTCTGAGGTGATGCTGATATCGGTGATCGTGCCAGCTTCCACAATCGGGCAAAACGGCGTTCCCTTCGACGCAAAATACTCCCGCAGCTTGGAAACCGCATCTGCTGCCCGAGTATTTACCAAAATATCTCCAACTTCGATTGCCTCTGTCATCTGCCCGATCGCAGAAGCCTGCAAATGCTGCTGTTTATTCATCATCCAGACAGCAATGCCGATGCCCTGGTCAAATGCCTGGCACATATACCTCGCGATCTTTTCACATGCCGCACAGTCCATCGGGTCTTCGGTGCGTGCCACCATCGTATCCCCTGCTTCACTGGCAAGGATTACCGGGCTGGTTGGAATGCCGTGCACTGGCAGCAGCCCGGTATTCAGCTCTGGAACGGCACGCCCGTTTCCGTCTGTATCGATAATCGGAACGCCGCACTTCCACGCCGCATACAGCGGAAGCAGTGTATTGCCGCCGCCCATCTCTCCTGAATAGACATATTTTAATGTTTTGCCGCAAAAGCGCGCTTCCTCCATCATGCCCTTGACTGCATTGACGGATTCCTTCTGAAAAGTCTTGCCCTTTGTCGCTACCGGAGAGCCAAGCGCCGCCACCATCGTAGAGACTACGTTTGGATCTTCCTCCATCTCTGTAATGTCGATCATTTTAATTACTGCATCCGGGTTTTCCTCATACATCACCTGGATAAGAGCCAGCCCTTCCTCGCTGGCTCCGCCGCCTCCGCCGCCAAAAAAGCTGGAACCGTAAACGATATTTGTTAATTCTGTACGCCTTAACTGTCTTGCCATTTTCTCACCTCTGTCACTTTCTGCATAAAACTGCCGTTTAAAACTGCCATTTAAACCATACTTCTTTTATGTACGGTTTCACCGGCAAACGGATTATATTTCGGGTTTTTCACTACCGTACATAAAATCCAATAAATCACAATCGTAACTGCAATGCCGACCAGCTCTGGAATCAAAAACTTGTCAAAATAGGTCGCAAGCGCTCCGCAGATCCAAGCTATAATGCCAAGCCAGTTCACGCCCGGAAACGGTTCCCAGCCCTCGCTTTTGCCGCGTCCCAAAATCCAGTAATCCGCGATTAAAACCGCACAGATCGGCGTAATCAGATAGCTGAGCGCGGACAGGAAATCTACAAAATAGTATACAATGCCGCCCAGGGAAAGCAAAATGCCGATTACCCCGCAAACTGCCGTTACAATTGCCCGCTTGTCATCCTTCATTTTAAAAATATTGACCACTGCGATCCCGGCGGAATACGCGTTTCCTACATTGGTCGTCCACGTTGCAAGGATCAGCACAAGCATTCCAGCTACCGGAAGCCCCACATTGGCAAACATTGCGGTAATATCCGAGTCCCCGGAGCAGATAGACAAAACCGCGCCGCACGCCAGCGCCCCAACGCCCGCCGGAATCACGCCGAACAGACAGGAAAGCGCAGCGCTCTTCCCATCCTTGCTGTACCGGTTGTAGTCGCCGCATGTAGCGGCGCCGGAAATAAAACCGCCGACAGAAATCGTAATGCCCACCATCATGCCGCCGTCACCGGCAGGCTGGTATGCCGACAATGCCGCGGCGCCGCCATCGCCAAGCGCAATTGAGACCCCATAAACAAGGAACACAAACAGAAGAGGCACGCTGATGACATTCAGTACATTTGTTAACCCAATGCCGTAAAACGCTGTGATTAACATCAGCGTCCCCCATAAGATACATGCAAGCCACTCTGGAAACGCAAGCCCAAAGCCCGTCTGCATCAAAGTACAAAAAGAGGATGCACATACAATCGTCTGATACGCATACCATCCGATCATAGAAACCGCTACGATTAAAGAAAGCGTAAGCTGCGAGCCGCGGTCACCCAGTGCCCTGGACACCGCAACCGTCGTTGGCCTGCCCGTCTCGGCAGACTGCGCCGCAATCAGCATCATCAGCGCAACGACAATCCCATAACCAATAAACATCGCCAGAATAGAGCTTTTAAAATCCAATCCGGCAGAAACCATAGACCCAATCATCAGCGCGGGTACACAAATAACATTGCCCGCCCAGATAAAGGCGATTGCGGGCCAGCTCTTTTTCTCACTGTCTGGAACCTGCTCCAGCGTGATCGTTTCTACATGACTTTTTTTCGATTCTGTCATTTTTTTCTCCTTTTCGCCGTATCTGTCAGTTGCAATATATAGAGCGTATTACAAAATAAACAGATTGTCAAGGTGCTGATGCTATTGCCGCGCGATCACTTCTTAATCATCTTATCAAGCTGGTCCTGCACGATCCGGTAATGCTTGTCAAATGCCTTCATCGCCGCCTGCAAGTCTTTTTCTACCAGGGCATTGTAAAGTGCCCAGTGAGAGCGGCGCAGCAGCTCTGCGCGCATTTTGTTCATCAGTATTTTCGTGCGGAAATTTTCGATAAACTGATCCATCAGGTTATACAGCATGGAATTATATAAAATCAGCATTCGGTTATGGGAAGCGCTTACAAGCTTATGGTGAAACTGTGCATCGAGCTTAGCACTTTCCTTGGAGCTCATCGGTTCGTCCATCTTTAGCAGTATCTGGCGCATCTGTTCTAGCTCCTGCGGCTGTGCCGTCTCGATTGCCAGGCGCACGGCTGCATATTCGTAGCCGATCCTGATATGAAAGATTTCAGAAGAATCAATTTCCATCAGCGCCATCACCATATTGACAGATTTTAACATATATTCCATCGGGTCGCACCGCACGTAATTGCCGCTCCCCTGCATACATTCAATCAGCCCCGTGATCTCCAGCATATGCATAACCTCTCGGATGGAATTGCGGCTGACGCCCAGTTTTTCCGCAATTTCCCGCTCTGTCGGGATTTTATCGTTTAATTTTAATTCCCCTGACAGAATCTGTTCTGAAAAATAATTAAATACATACTCATATGTTTTTTTACCGTTTAATTTTGAATTATCCATTCTGTTGATCACTTTCTGTTGTTACGAACGGCGGAAATGTCGTTATGGACTATTTTATTACAATGATATCCAATTTGCAAGGAAATCTTGACTTTGCAGAAAAAATGTGTGCGGTTTATTGTGAGATGAGTTGTACGAAAAGCAGCAAGCCAGCCGGATTTGTACGGCTGGCCTGCTGCTTTTTCGGAGTTGAATCATGTTTGGTTGTATGTATATACAGATAAACCGCCATTTGGAAGCTTATCGTATATGCCGATTTCTTTTTTGCCCTATGGCTTTTTTACCATTACGGACACGCCGTCCGGGATCACTGCAATATGGGCGTCTCTTCCCTTTTCCTTCAATGCCTTCTCCAAAGCCTCGTTGACGTCGGCGGCTGTTTCAAAGCCCATCTCCCGCGCCATGCCGCGGTATTTTTCACACATCACATAAATAACCTTGTGATGGATCAGAATACGGCTCTGGATCTGGTATTCCCACTGATCCGGCTTTGTCTCATCCTGCGGCACCTTTAAGATCTCATCCATCAGCGCCTGCGGGCTTTCGCAGTTTTTTAAGGCTTGGTAAAAGCCTTCTCCGCCGTGGCCGTCGCCGCATTCTGCTACCATAATGAGCAAACCGCCGTCTTTGGAAGCTGCTTCTGCGGCTGTCATGCCTTTGACGGACTGGTACATATTTTGATCAAGCGGATATCCTCCATTGGTGGAGATCGCAATATCCGCCGGCTTCTTAGGCGTTGCCTGGCAGTACTGCCGGAGGAACCGGCAGCCGGCAGCATGTGCATCGGCTGCGCTGCCGGCTACCGCATGGACTACTTTTTTATCTGCATCGATCACGACGTTTACAATAAAGGCAAGCTTTGCCATCTTTGCCGCCGCAACCATATCCTTGTGGATCGGATTGTTCTCCAGTATCCCGGTACGGCTGTACGGCGAATCGATAAAGGCAGCGCAATGGTTCCCAAGCACGGTGACCCTGCTGGAAACGCCTGGCAGCACGCTTTTGCGCCCGCCGGAAAATCCCGCAAAAAAGTGTGTTTCTATAAATCCTTCACTGACTAACAAGTCGGCGTGTGCCGCGATTTTATTGATCAAAAGCGGCGCGCCAGACGGCAGTACGCCTAGATTTTCCATTGCGTCCATGTCGGAGCTGTCGTGAACTACGATTTTTTCGTTCGCCACAATCTCTTCCCCAAACTTGCCGATCAGTTCTTCCCTTGTCGTCGCCCGGTGAAACCCGGTCGCGATCAAAAGCGTAATATCCGCATCCTGACTGCCCTTACGGATCTCGCGCAGCATAAACGGAATGATATGCCTGCTTGGAACCGGCCTTGTATGGTCAG
Source organism: uncultured Eubacterium sp. (assembly GCA_947090545.1). Taxonomy (GTDB): domain Bacteria; phylum Bacillota; class Clostridia; order Lachnospirales; family Lachnospiraceae; genus Eubacterium_J. The sequence continues at coordinate 5,583 of CAMUPC010000057.1, forward strand.
AACAGATAATTACGACATGCTGTTTGCCTGCCGCAAGGCTTGACAGCCTTTCTGTACCGATCGGGTGCGCCATAGCATCCATTACCAGTTCATCTTCTGTCTGGCTGCTTTTGGGCATGGACTGGATCTGGGATTCCAAAATCTCATAGTCCAGTGTATCATCCAGATGCAGCGTCATGCCGTCTCTGGAATATGGTAATCTGATATCCATAAAATGCTCCATTCTGCCGCATCTTGCTTACGGCATCCTGTTGTATACAATTTGCTGTTTTGTTATTTTACGCCCATCCATCCGGCAATGACCATCATCTGTACTTCAGACGTGCCTTCATAGATCTCTGTAATTTTTGCGTCACGCATCATTCTTTCGATCGGATAATCTCTCGTATAGCCATACCCGCCATAGAGCTGCAAGCAGCGGCGTGTAACGTCGGATGCGTTTCTTGCTGCTACTAATTTTGCCATTGCAGCTTTGTGCGAAAATGCTTCATGGTCGTCTTTTGCACATGCCGCCTGGTATACTAAAAGCTTTGCGGCTTCTGTATTCGCCTGCATCTGCGCCAGCTCAAACTGAGTATTCTGGAACTGGGAAAGGCGGCGTCCAAACTGCTTTCTTTCCTGTACATATTTTACGGTTTCTTCGATAGCGCCTTCTGCGATGCCGACTGCCTGTGCAGCGATGCCCACACGCCCGCCGTCTAACGTCATCATCGCGTATTTAAAGCCCTTTCCAAGCTCGCCGACCAGGTTTTCCTTCGGTACGATACAGTCCTCAAAGATCAGCTCACAGGTAGAAGAAGCACGGATTCCCATTTTATCCTCGTGCTTGCCGATCGAAAATCCCTGGAACCCTTTTTCTACTATAAACGCGGAAATTCCTTTCGTTCCCTGGGATTTATCGGTCATAGCGAGTACAAAAAATACGTCTGCCGCACCCGCATTGGTAATAAAGATCTTGGAGCCGTTCAATACCCAGTGGTCGCCTGCATCGACTGCGACTGTCTGCTGTCCTGAAGCGTCCGTGCCTGCATTTGGCTCTGTCAGTGCAAATGCGCCGATCCATTCACCGGAGCACAGCTTCGGCAGGTATTTTTTCTTCTGCTCTTCACTGCCGAACTGATAGATCGGTGTGCAGCAAAGCGATGTATGTGCTGATACAATGACGCCGGTTGTCGCACAATATTTGCTCAGCTCCCGTACGGTCTGGATATACGCCAGCGTATCCATCCCGGAACCGCCGTATTCTTCCGGGAACGGGATGCCCAAAAGCCCCATTTCCGCCATTTTTTTCACATTTTCCATCGGAAACTCTTCGGTCTTGTCAATCTGCGCCGCTAACGGCTTTACCTCATTGACCGCAAACTCATGTACCATATCTAAAATATCCTGATGAAATTCATCCTGCTTAAAATCCATAATCAATTCCTCCCTTTTATTTCGCCCTGCCTGGCAGCTTTTACGCCCTGCGTGCCTGAAACGCTTCGGTCAGCGCTGGAACGACTTCGTTTAAGTTTCCGACAATTCCGTAATCCGCCACGTCAAAGATCGGCGCATCCGGGTCTTTGTTTACCGCAATTACGGTATCCGAGCCGGAGATTCCTGCAAGGTGCTGGATCGCTCCTGAGATGCCGATTGCAAAATACAGCTTCGGTGCAACAGTCTTGCCGGACTGTCCGACCTGGTGCGCATGAGGCATCCAGCCTGCGTCTACGACTGCGCGGCTGCATCCTACCGTTGCGCCAAGCTCGGCTGCCAGCTCCTCTAACAGTTTGAAGTTATCCGCGGAACCGACGCCTCTGCCGCCAGATACGATGATTTCCGCTTCTTCCAGATTGACGGCTTCTGCCACTTCGTTTATACGCTCTACAAGGTTTGTGCGGATCTCTTCTTTTGCTGTATGGATTTCTTCTTTGATCATTTCTCCGGTACGGCTTTCATCATAAGCGGCTTTCTTAAAGACTCCCGGACGGACGGTGCCCATCTGCGGACGGTGGTCTGGGCACATAATGACTGCCATCAGGTTTCCGCCGAAGGTCGGGCGTGTCCACGCCACATTGCCGGTCTCCTCATCGATGTCAATTGCCGTACAGTCTGCGGTCAGCCCTGTTTTCAGGCGGCAGGATACTCTTGGCGCCAGGTCGCGGCCGTTGTTTGTCGCGCCAAGCATCAGTGTGTCTGGTTTATATTTTTCCACAAGCGTAGTCATTGCCTTTGCAAATGCGTCTGTCGTATAATATTCATATTCCGGCGCATCTACTACGATTGCCGAATCTGCGCCGTAGCAGATCGCGTCCTTTGCCACGCCTTCGATATCCTTGCCGATGACAACCGCTACCAGCGGGCATCCTTTTTTGTCTGCCAGCGGCTTTGCCGCATGGAGCAGCTCATATCCGACATTTTTTGCTTTGCCGCATTCCGTCTCAATGAATACCCATATATTTTTATTATCCTCGCGTTGACTCATATCCTGCCCCTCCTATAATAACTTTGCAGCATCTAACAGCTTTACAACTTCCTTTGCGGCATCAGACGGCTCCAAGCCTGCCAACTTGACGCCGTTTTTCTCCCGTACAGGCGTAAACGTCTTTTTCACCCTGGTCGGAGAACCGTTCAGCCCGCAGTTTTCAAGCTGGATTGCCGGGATATCCGCTTCGGTAAGCACCGGGATCTCTTTTTTCTTTGCAGCCATCTTGCTCTTGATCGTAGGATAACGCGGCTCGTATGGCAGCTTTACAACAGTTACAACGGCAGGAAGCTTTGTAGAGATCATATCGTAGCCGGAGTCGTGTTCGCGCTTTACCTGGATCTCTCCGTCTTTTTCCACGATATCCAATGCATAAGTAATCTGAGGCAAGCCTAAGTGCTCTGCTATTTCCGGGCCGACCTGCGCGGTATCTCCGTCTGTCGCCTGCTTTCCGCAAAGGATCAGGTCAAAGCTCAGCCCTTCTTTTTCTTCGACAGCTTTGATTGCTTCGGATAAAATATAGCTCGTAGCAAGCGTATCAGAACCGCCAAAACTGCGGCTGGAAATTAAATAGCCTGCGTCCGCGCCTACCGCAAGGCAGGATTTCAGCGCTTCCTTCGCCTGCTCCGGCCCCATAGAAATGACAACCAGCCTGCCGCCCAGTTTTTCCTTCAGCCGTACCCCTACCTCCTGGGCATAGGTATCAAACGGATTCACGATGCTCGGTACGCCTTTTCTAATCAGCGTATGTGTCACAGGATCTACCTTAATTTCATTCGTATCCGGCACCTGTTTCATACAAACACAAATATTCATAATGGTTCCTCCTTATTCATGGCCATCATAAACGATAGCAGACTTTTCCTGGATTTAAGATCATCTTCGGGTCAAAGACACGCTTAATCCCTTCCATAATCGCCATATTCGTCTCTCCTACAGAATCTACAAGATATTTTACCTTGCCCGAGCCGATGCCGTGTTCACCAGATACCAGCCCGCCGCATTCTGTTGCTTCTTTATATATAATGTCAAAAAACTGATCGACACGTTTTTTAAACTCTTCTTCCTCTAAGTCGTTGGAACACTGGTAAATATGCAGATTGCCGTCTCCGGCGTGCCCGAACGACTTGATTGTCAGCCCGCACTCTTCTCCGGTTTTATTGACAAATTCCAGGTAATCCGCGATTTTATTTACAGGTACAACGACGTCGCATTCATCCAGCAGCTTTGTCTCTTCCATAATCGCCTCTAAGAAAGAGGAACGCGCCGCCCATGCATCTTTGATCTTGGAAGGCGTATCTGCCACAAGCACGTCGATGGCGCCTTCTTCTACCACTAATTCCGCTGCCTGCTCTACAAGAGCGTCCACTTCATCTTCCGAATTGCCGTCTAATGTGACAAGCAGATAAGCGCCGACCTGTGTCCCTTCCAGTTCCTGCGGAAATACCGATTTTCCGACATAACGCTCGGAGGCAAGCACAATCTCACGCTCCATAAACTCAATCGCCTGCGGGTCCATATGAGCCATCTTAAATTTCGGTACTGTCGCAAGCGCTGTATGCAAATCCTCAAATGGAATAATAAGAGACGCTACCGCTTTTGGCGCCGGAATAATTTTCAGCGTCAGTTCTGTAATAATGCCAAGCGTTCCTTCCGAACCGATCATCAGGTTCAGCAGCGAGTAGCCGGACGACGTTTTCGATACGGTAGCGCCCAGGCGGGTAATCTCTCCTGTCGGCAGGACAACCGTCATCGCGCGTACATAGTCACGCGTCGCACCGTATTTTACCGCACGCATCCCACCTGCGTTTGTTGCCACATTGCCGCCGACACAGGCAAATTTTTCACCTGGATCTGGCGGATACAGCATCCCTTTTGCCTGGCAGTCCTCGGCAAGATCGTTTAACAAGACACCTGCTTCGATCTCTACTACGAAGTTTTCCATATCGTAAGACTTGATTTTATTCATCTTGGTAAGGTCCATCAATACGCCGCCGCAAATCGGAACCGCGCCGCCTGCAAGCCCTGTGCCCGCTCCTCTGGGCGTAACCGGGATATTGTTGTCATAACAGATTTTCATAATCGCCGCCACTTCCTGTGTGGAACGCGGCTGCACGGCGAGATCCGGCATGTGCGTGCCGTAGATTGGCATTTCGTCCTTCGCATAATCAGGATTGATGTCCTCGCCCAAAAAGACTGCTTCAGATACTGCTTTGATCTGATCGATGATTTGTTGTGTGAGTTGATTGTACATGTTTCCCTCCTTCACTATCGCGCCAGGCTGTCTTTTGCCAGGCAAAACTGTACCAATTTTATAATCCAAGCATCGTCCCTGCATAACAGATGACTCCTGCTGCTATGACATAGAGTAAAAAATATTTCAATACAGCGCTTAATATTTTGCTTTCTGAGCCAACCGCGCCAATCGCTCCGGCGCCGATGGCAATTCCCTGCGGGCAGACCATCTTGCCGATGCCGGCTCCCATCACATTTGCCGCCGCCATCCACTCCGCATGGAACCCAAGCGCTGCCGCTGTTTCACTTTGCAGCCCTCCAAACAGGACGCACGTCGATGTCCCGGAGCCTGTCACAAACGCGCCGATGGCTCCAATCAGCGGTGCAATCAGAGGATACAGCGGGCCTGCCGCGGCAACTAAAAACTGTGCAATATCTGAGATCATTCCGCTGTAGCTCATAATCTTTGCCACAGCCATAACCGAACAGATTGTAAGGACGGTTTTCCAGTATTTTTGCAGCGTCTGGATCAAAACCTCTGCCATATCCCCAAACGTAGCCTTCTGGATCAGTCCCCCAATTACTGCCGCCAGAAAGATCATCACCCCAGGCGTATTGATCCAGCTAAACGTAAGCGTGCTGCCCGCTTCTCCCGCATATACGGCCACGGAGCTTTTGATCCCTGCAATCGCGTTATGGATCGGCGGGCACAGATTCGACGTCAGAATCAGCAGAAGAAAAATCAAAAGAAATGAACTCCATGCCCTGGCCCCTTCCCCAACTGTCAGCCGTTCTTGATCCTGCTGTCCCTTCGAGGCGTCCACCTCAATCGCATATTCCTCCTGCGGCTTTTGCCCAAACACCTTGATCGCCGCGATCATACAGCCCATGCAGCAGATCGATCCAATTATATCCGGCAGCTCCGGGCCGATCAACTGTGCGGTCAAAAACCATGGAACCGTAAAAGACAGCGCTGCGGTTAACGTAATCCCCATCATTCCCTTTAACGCCCTGATCCCTTTTCCACAGATGCATACCATCAAAAACGGAGACAGAAACGTCAGGATACATTGAATCAGCACGACATTTCCGGCAAGCGGCACCAGTTCCGTACCCGTCACAGAAGCAAGCGTAACCGTCGGGACGCCTACGGAACCAAACGCCGTCGGCGTAGAATTGACAACCAGGCATCCAATCACCGCGCACATCGGGTCTAATCCAATCCCGACAAGCATCGACGCTGGAATTGCAACGGCAGTTCCAAACCCTGCCATGCCCTCCATAAAATTCCCAAAGCCCCAGCCAATAATGAGCGCCAGCACCCGCTTGTCACGCGAGACTCCGGCAAGCATTTTTTTCATCCGCTCCATCGCCCCCGTCTTTACTGTCAGGTTATAGGTAAAGAGCGCGGCGATAATAACTAGGCAGATCGGCCAGAGTGCATTCAGCACCCCTTCCAGCGCTGCCGTCACCGTACAGGCGGCGCTTAACTTCCAAAAACCAAGCGCCAGGCACATCGTCAGGATCAGTGCCATCACACACGCTTTGTGCCCAGCCATCTTTAATCCACTCAACGCTGCGACCAGCCAGATAATCGGCAGCATCGCCAGCAAAAATTTTAAAAATAACAATCCCTTCTCCCACCTTTCTAATTGGATGACCCAATTTGACAATAAAATTCCATAGAGTTATAAAATCAAGCATAATGATATCGTTTATATGGAAACAGCATAAGTTTTTTATCCTTTTGGGTCACCCAATTTATGATTTTATTATAGCATTATTTTCCAAAACCGCAAGTACTTTTTATAATTCCAGCAATTTATACGATTTACTCGACCCTTTTTTGTGATATATTCCCAATTAAATGGGTGACCCAATAAAGATTTGCAAATCAAGTAGGGGAGATGAAATCTCCCCTCTCACACCACCAGTACGTGCCATTCGGCATACGGCGGTTCAACATAACTTCAAGGTATCCTTGCCGCAAATGGCATCGACTGGCTCCGGTTTGTCAGCTTCTTTAGTGCCCGCTTGAATTTTTCCACCGAATCTTTGTGCGGCCTGCACTTCCATTCTTTTGCTTTGGTATCCTTATAGAAGCCTGCAAAATGTATGCATCGCTTTTAATTACCGTTTTTATGTAACAGAAAGCCCGGCTCACTAACAACAAAACAGGTTCACTGAACAAATTCTGTATCATTATAGAAAAAATAGCATGAAAAAGTTTCCATCATTACGTATGCAGATATTTCTCAATTACCGATGCATATTCTTCCTTCCAATCCTCAATCTGAAGCTGCAACGGATTGGACAAATCCAGGCTGAAAATCCCCATAATGGACTTTGCGTCAATCACATACTTTCCGGCCAAAAGAAGCGCATCCCCTTCTATCTGGCTCATGTCATTCACAAACCCTTTTACTTTATCTACCGATTGGAGCTTCACAGGAAATGTTTTTACTATTTTCTGTTCTGCCTGGTTCTTCCTGCTTCCCCGGATCAGTCTGTCAATCTCTTCTTTATCAGGCATAGAGTGCAGCGCTCCCTTTCGGGTCGTCACAATAGAAGCCGCCGCGTTAGCAAATGTCAGCATTTCTTCCAAATCTTCCTCTTTCAGGCCATTCAGCCCATGTTCCAGCACAAAACTCAGCACCCCGGCACAGAATGTGTCGCCAGCGCCTGTCGTATCAATTGTCCTGTCGCTTAAAAAGGGGTTCCCACAGACTTTCCTGTCCTGATAATATGCAAGGCTTCCCTGGCAGCCCAAAGTCACGTTGATAAGCTTCGCATATGACCGTTTTTTAATCGCCTTCACGCCTTCGTCATAATCGTCTAATCCAGTCAGCCATTTTATTTCATTGTCTGCTATTTTTAAAATATCACATTCACCGATTCCATACCAGACAGCCTCTTTTGCCTGTTCTTCATTGTCCCATAACGGCTCCCTGTAATTCGGGTCAAAAGAAATCAGTTTTCCTGCCTCCTTCGCAGCAGCAACTGCCTTTTTTGTTGCTGCCCCTGCTGGCTCACCGGTAAGTGAAAGGGAGCCAAAATGGAAGATCCTGCACCTTTCCATGAGTTTTTTGCTGACCTCCTGTTCCTCCAGCATAATGTCTGCCCCTGGATTTCTGTAAAATGAGAAATCCCTGTCGCCGCCTGCCAGCGAATGGACAAAAGCCAGCGTCGTATTTACGCTTCCGTCATACACCAGCCCTTCTGCTGAAATCCCTGTTTCCTGAATTGCTTTCCCTAACATCCTCCCAAAGGAATCATCTCCCACTTTTCCAATAAAAGCGGTCTGATAGCCAAGCCGTGCCAGCATTGCCAGCACATTGCAGGGCGCGCCTCCCGGATTTGCTTCAAACAGTGGGTTTTTACCATTCTGGCTGCTGCCATTTTGAATAAAGTCAACCAGCAGCTCCCCTAATGCAACTACATCATACATGTTTCCCGCTCTCCTTTCTTTCCTGGATTTCCTGCACAATTTTATTATAAGCTTTCCTGTTCAGGCGGTAAAAATATAAAACCCCCGCCGTAACAATCCATAAGATACCCGGAACCGTAGTGAAGGAATGTTTCATGACTGCCAGCACAGCCGGGTTCTGCTGCTGGTTTGCCATATATCCCAGGCTGCCTAAAACCCCCGCCAGGACAGAAGTCCCGATTGCCATCCCGATCTTATTTCCCAGCGAGATAAACGCATACTGGAAACCGTCATTGCGGAGCCCTGTCTTCCATTCCCCATACTCCACACAATCCGGCACAATTGCATAAATAGCCGTGTTGAACCCGGAAAAGAAAAACTGGGCCAGGCATGAAAACAGGTAGAAGGGAACCGGGGAGCCTGCGGCTGTAAAAAAGTACATACAGAACATGCTGATTCCTGTAAGCAATGCAAATATGGATGCCGAACGCCCCTTATTGTTTGTCATCCTGAACACAACCGGGAAACAGGCTGCGCCAATAATCGAAGGGATGATAATAAAAAGGGAATATGTACTGAACAATGCCTGGTTTCCCTCCACGTAAGTAAAATAATAGAGCGCATCCGCATTCCTTCCATACAGCGTTACCCCAAACAGGAACTGCCCTGCCACAGCAATCATATACGGCTTATTTTTCACAACAGAAGCAAGCTGCACTTTCAGGGAAATCTTTTCCTTCTCCGGGACTTCCACGACTTCCTTTGTCTTTGCAAAACAGAAAATATGGCAGGCAGCAAAAATACATCCATAGACAACAGCAACAAGAAAATATCCCCGCCTGTCGTTCCCCTGCCCAAGCATTGCAATAAAAGGAACCGTTATGATATTGATAATGCCGATTGCAATCATTGCGCTGACCGAGCGGAATGTGTTAATTTTCGCCCGCTCTTCAATATTCTGCGTCATTGCGCCACACAGCGTCCCATAAGGGATATTCACACAGGTATAGCCTAACACTAAGATACAGTAGGTAACCGCCATATAGACAATCTTTACTGTGGAAGGCCAATCAGGATGCGCCCAGAATGTCAGCATCAGCACAACAGCAGTAAGCGGCGCTGCAACCAGAAGCCAGGGACGGTATCTTCCCCACCTTGTATGCGTTTTATCCGTCAGCCCTCCAATTACCGGATCATTAATCGCATCCCAGAACCTGGAGAACAGCATCAGCCCCGCAACTGCCCCCATTCCAATCCCAAAAACATCCGTATAAAAAATCATCAGGAAATTCCCGACGAACATCCAACTGAAATTACACCCCACATCACCCATGCCGTATGCAATCTTACTGATCAGCGGCACTTTTACATCTGTATTTTTCTGCTCCATTGCCATCCTCCTTATAAATGCTGGCTAAATTCAACCTTCTCTTCGTTTGGTCCCAAGACTGTAAAAAATTTTACCCCATGTTCCCAGAAAGGAAGGAACTGGATTTTTGTATCTAACATAGAAAAACCCTCTCTGGCATCCATTCTGGCTATCCAGCCATTCACAGGGCATACGCCCCCGAAAAAAATTCTCTGTAGTTTTCGGAGGCGCCGTGTCAAGCCCTTTTTATCCGGTTATTCTGCGATGCGGATAACAGCCTTTACAATATCCGCTTTATTGTTTACACTATGATCCATAGCCTTCTGCACATCATCAAGATCGAACACATCTGTCACAATTCCCTTTAGATTTACTTTTCCTGCTGCAACCGCATCAATTGCCATTGGATAAATATGGCGGTAACGGAACACGGTCTTGAATGTCAGTTCCTTATCTAATGCAAGGCTCATTGGAAGCGTCATTTCACCGCTCTTGCTGTATCCAACCAGGACAATGGCTGCACCTTTTTTTGTCATATGGATTGTCTGGACAGTCGTTGCCTGTGTGCCTGCCGTCTCCACCGCAAGGTCGCAGCCCCTGCCCTCCGTCAGTTTCCTTACTTCTTCCACCGCATCCGTCTGGCTTCCATTAATTACCCCGTCTGCGCCCAGTTCCAATGCCTTCTGAAGCCGTTTTTCCATAATATCCACCACATATACCCTGGATACCCCCATTGCCTTTAATGCCATCATTGTCACAAGGCCGATGCACCCTGCACCCATGACTACTGCCGTCTGTCCTGCCCTTGCCCCTCCCTGCATCGCTGCATGGAAGCCTACCGCCAATGGCTCGATCAAAGCCCCTTCCATCGTACTTACGTTATCCGGCAGTTTAAAGCATAGATCCGCTTCATGCGCCACATATTCCTGGAATACGCCATCCACCGGAGGCGTTGCAAAAAATACGACGTCCGGGCAGAGGTTGTAATTCCCTGTCTTACAGAATTCACAGTGTCCGCAGGTTTTTCCCGGCTCCAGCGCAACCCGGTCGCCAACCTTCAGATGCTTCACATCTTTTCCTACCTCCACTACCGTACCGCCAGGCTCATGCCCCAGCACAAAGGGCGGCTTTACCACATAATCCCCGATTGCCCCTGTTTCATAATAATGCAGGTCGCTGCCGCAGATGCCGACATACTCTAATTTTACAAGGACCTCATTGTCCCCCGGCACGGGGATCTTCCTTTCTTCAAACCCCATTTTACCGATTCCAAGCATAACGGCTGTTTTCATTGTTCCTTCCATGATAGTTTCCTCCTCTTTCTTTTATTCTTTATTTTATACTTTATTAAATAGTTTTATTATGTGTCTTATTATATTTGCAAGAAATATTTTTGTCAATACATAATCAGAAATTACATAATTTTCGTCATTTCTTCCAAAACCTCCATTCCATTTTTGGCAATTAGCAACAAAAAAAGAGATTCCATCTCTGAAATCTCTTACATCCATCTATCTTCTCATCCCACGGGCAAGTTAAGATTGGAACGGATGTCATACCTGTTCCACAAATAGTTCTATCACTTTTAAAGATGCCCCCAATGCTGCCGCCCCTGTCCTGTGTCGGCAGGCTCTGATAAAGGAACCATCTTCTTCAAATGTATTCCTTTCTAACGTTTTATCCCGGATATCCTGTATAAATCCGCCCATACAGCTTCCAACATACCCGCCCAGGACAATATCACAGTCTAAAACCATATGGATATTATTCACTGCAATGGCAAGATAGGAAGTATATTGCTCCCAAAGGCTGGCTGCCCCCTTTTCCCCCTGCTTCAGCTTTTCAAAAAAGTCCTCCACCTTTCCATCGGTAAGGCACTTAGCGGAACAATAAGCATCCAGGCATCCATATTTCCCACAATAACATGCTTTCCCATCTGGGACAATGGTCATATGCCCCGCTTCCCCGCAGCGGAAATTCCTGCCCTGCTCCAGCCCCCCATTGCCGTAGACCGCTCCCCCTACCGTATTGCTTAGGGACAGGTAAAAAAAACGGCTCCTGTCTTCCGACTGGATTCCTTCTGCATATGCCCCCGCATTTGCATCGTTTAAGAAATGGCAGGGATACGGAAAATATCTGCTTACATCGGAAAAGGGAAGCCCCCTTACCCCAAGAATATGAGAATCCGCAACCAATTCTTTATCCAGGTCGATAATCCCCGGAAAGGATATCCCGATTCCTAATATGCCATCGCTGCCGCATCCGCTGTCTTCCAAAAAATTCCCTATCCTCTGGTTTACCTCCTGATAATAGCCATCGCCCGCAGCGTATGGAAGGAATGCCCTCTCATATTTTAAAATCCTGCCTGCCAGATCTGTAAGTACAAGGCTGACATGGTTTTTTGTGATATCAAGCCCTACTGCTTTCCCGGCATTCTTAGACACAGCCAGCGCTTTTGCCCTCCTTCCCCCAGTAGATTCCATTTCCCCCGTTTCTTCTACAAGCCCGCGTTCCACCAATTCTTTCGTAATCTGTGTCGCTGTCGGCAGGCTTAATTTCAATGCATAAGAAATGTCCGGGTTTGATACCATCCCATTCCTGCATATATAGCGAAAAACATCATTCCTATTTTTCTTTTTTACTTCCATATTTGTATTTTTCTTTTTCTCCATTTTATCCCTCCCCATACTTTTTTTAAGTGTTTTTTTAAGTATAATATACCATAAGTCTAACCTAATTTCCATGATTTTTAGCACATAGCAGAAAAAAACAGTTACTTTGAATATTTCGTTCGTAACCGCCGCTGCTATGCTGCCCCGGCACAGCCCCAAAAACAAACAAGGGATTCCAGCAACACCTAATGTGCCGGAACCCCTTGTTTTCAGCGGTTTTCCCGATATTCTGTTCATTTCCTTTGTATCAAATAAATCCTATCAAAACACACCCTGCAAACGCTGCTAATTTGATATTATATTGTTTCTTTGATTATGCTAACTGCATAACCTCGGCTTCGATTTCTTTTAATTCATCAAAAGATAATGCCGGAATATAATCTGCAATTTCCTCCAACGTCATTTTCCCTTTTTTTATCATCCTTTCTGCTGTCTTTCTTTCCGTTTCTTTTTCGATGTCTTTCGTATAAGTTCTCATAATCTGCTCATCATCAAATAAACTCATCATAATCGTCACTACCTCCACTTCCTTACTGCTTAGATACTGTTTTAAGATGTTCCTGTCCTTGCATATGCGGATTGTTTCTGTAACCGCCTGTTTCGTCATTCCATGCTCTTTTATCTGCTCGTTAAAAACCTTACAAAAAACAATGTATTCATTAATTATATTGTCCTTGTCGCTCTCATATATGACTTCTCACAGATGCAAAACTGACTTTCACCACAGAACACGGGCATGCCCGTCATACTAAAAAAGAGCGGGCAGGAATGAACCCCGCCCACTCTAAGGAACTGTCCGACAAGCAATATCACAATTTATTTCTGGACAGTTCCTAAGTTCCTTATTCAGAAAACACTTTGCTTAATTCAATAAAACACCCATCAAGCGTGCTGGCCTTCGCCACGTCTGCCCGTCCATAGTCCTCATGGAGCCTGAAAGAACCGTTACGATCTGGGAGAAACACCATCACAGACCTATTCTCAGGATCTACAATCCAGTATTCCCGAACCCCGGCCCGCTGGTATAGGTTTAACTTCACAAGCCGGTCATGGCGAAGGGAGGACGGGGACAGGATTTCAACAATCAGGTCCGGCGCTCCTTTGCAGCCGTGCTTATCCAGCTTGCTCCGGTCGCATACCACGGAGATATCCGGCTCAACCACAGTGTCAACGTCCTCCGGCCTGTCCCCATCCTGCTCAAACAGCCGGACGCCGAACGGGGCAGCGTAGGCCTCGCATTTTTTACCCTCAAGATAATTTGCTAGCTGGCGGAATAACTCGCCGCTAATCTTCTGATGGATTCTCGACGGCGTTGACATCATAAATGCCTCACCATCAATAATTTCTATAAGTTCATTCTCATCCCATGTGAGGCAGTCGGCAAGTGAGTACCGTGACTTTTCCGCTGGTAATGCCATAAATCAGCCCTCCTTATTCGCTGCTGCTTCAGAGTTGTTACGTTCAATCATTTCCTATAAAGCAAAAAAGATGCTATTTGGATCGCATACCAGCATCATCGCCCTTCGCTGTATCGCAGACATCATGAGACAGGAGCTAAGCTACTGTCATCATCCCTTTTGTATGCATTTTTTTCCGTTTTCCATACTTATCAATAAAATTGATATAATACGGATACAACTGGATCTCCAAAATCTCTCCCTGTTCCCTGCCTTCCGCGCGTGTATCCTGCGCGCATTCCATATCTTTTAAATCCTCTTCCTGAAAAACCTCTCCGACCTTTAACCCGTCGCGGCAGTAAAAGCCGATCGCTTCCAGATACTGATTCAGCGCTTCCAGCAGCTTTTCCTCAAACTCAGCACTGCCGGAACGCATCCTGCGGTACAGCGCTTCGACCATCTTCGCAATCAAGTCCTCCTGCACTACGCCGACAAACGCCTGCAAGACATCCTCTAACTCCGACCTCGGCGTAAACTGCCTTGCCGTGCTGCGGATATCCCTCTGGTACTGGACATACATCTTCTTGTACGGGTCATAGTCCGGCACGCTCTCAAAAAAGCGGTCTAGCACTGCCATATTAGCAAACCTTGTAACCATCACCTGGATATTGCCAGCGGTAATCGTATATTTCTCTTTATTCTCCGTAATGACAAACGGGCTTTGTACCTCATCTTTTTGCAGCATTGTCTCAAGAGAACTGTCTTTGACGCGTACTAACAGGTCGCTGATCTTACTGTTCGCCTGCGCCAGCTTCTTAGACAGGTGAAACACTTTGCGCTTCTCCTCCTGGAAGCCCTTGTCTGCGGCGTCATACGCCTGCTTCGTCTCATCCAGATCCTTCTGCATCGACGTAATCCGGCTCTCATATTCCGCGTTTTTCTGCTCCAGCAGGTCAATGCGCGCCAGCAGATCATTGACATTCGGCGCATCCGGGTCCGGCTCATTGACAGCTTCCAGATACGAATGGACATCCCGGATTCTCGCGGCAAGCATCTGGCTGCTCTTTTTCATCTCTTCCTTCTGCTTTTCAAACTCTTCCCCGATCAACGCCCTGATCTCCTGCCCGCGTGCCGCGGAGTCCGTTTCAATCTGGCTGATCTGCGATACGATCGTTTCACACTGCGAAAAAACAGAGCCGCACTGCTCAGACACCTTGCCAATCGCTTCCTGGCTGCCTTTCAGCTCCCGGTAGGAATCACTCATATTGTTGTCCAATACTTCCTGTGCGTCTAAGGACTGCTGTACTTTTACAAGGATCTCACGTATGCTTTTTTCATTTTTATCCGACCTTCTATTATAATGATCAACCAGCAGGCGCAGCAATCCATTGCATTCATCTGATAATACGTATTTTAGGTTCTTCCAAAATCCCATCGTACCTTCCTCGCTTTCTTATCCGCTCGTGTTCGACATAAGCTGAGTTTATTATATCGGACTATTTGTTCAAAATCAATATTTTTCAAAGATTTTTCGTGGTTTTGCTGAAGATATGTGGAAATGGAGGGAGGGATTTGTATTTTGTGGTTTTTTTTTTGGGGGGGATTACGGAAGGACGCTGGAGGGAGGGGAGCGGGGCTGGCTTCCTGTTCCGATTCCAGAAT
>CAMUPC010000058.1 GCA_947090545.1 uncultured Eubacterium sp.
TGTTATCCCCCGGTATGGGGCAGGTTGCCCACGCGTTACTCACCCGTCCGCCACTCAGACAAGCACACTTCCTCCCCGAAGGGGTTCCGTGTAAATGCTTCGTTCGACTTGCATGTGTTAAGCACGCCGCCAGCGTTCATCCTGAGCCAGGATCAAACTCTCATGTTGAAATGTTTGCCCGGACAAAACTTAGCTTGGCTAATTTTTCCGTTCCTTCACTGTTTTTAAAGAAGTTCTTTACTCAAATTCGTTTTTGAATCTTTCAAGGTTATTTCACTGTTCAGTTATCAATGTGCTTTACAGCTTGTTCTTTTTTCATTATAAAACTTGCTGTTGTTTTGTGCTTTTTGAAAGCTTAGTCATTATAGCAGTTCTTTTTTTGTTTGTCAACAACTTTTTTACTTTTTTTTGCAATTTTTATTTGCTTTTCTTCGGTAGTCCTGTGCTGACTCGAACTTCTATATCTTATCACTTTTGTTATTTTTTGTCAACAACTTTTTTTATTTTATTTTGTTCTGTTTGATTGGCAAAAAATAAAACGGAGAAGGAGGGATTTGAACCCTCGCGCCGGTTACCCGACCTATACCCTTAGCAGGGGCACCTCTTCGGCCACTTGAGTACTTCTCCAAAGTTCATTTCATAAAATATGAAATTGTGCTGCGCCGTAACGCAAGAGTTATTCTACCTTCATTTTGCAGATTTGTCAATATGTTTTTTAAAAAATTTTTAATTTTTTTCATAGAGGTTATTTCCATCTCTATCAATCACAACAACTAATGGAAAATCTTCCACTTCCAGCCTGCGGATCGCTTCTGTCCCCAAATCCTCATAGCAGACAAGCTCTGATTTTGTAATACACTTTGAAATAAGCGCTCCCGCTCCACCAACTGCTGCAAAATATACGGCATGGTTACGTATCATGGCATCAATCACTTCTTTGGAACGCTTCCCTTTGCCAATCATAGCTTTCAGTCCGAGATTTAACAGCCCTGGCGTATATTTATCCATACGGCTCGCCGTCGTAGGCCCGGCAGAACCAATGACCTGCCCCTCTCTTGCAGGAGACGGCCCCATATAATAAATTACAGCATCTTCTAAATGAATCGGAAGCGTTTCCCCGCGCTCCAGCGCATCCGCCATTCGCTGATGCGCTGCATCACGCGCTGTATAAATGGTTCCTGACAGGTAGACGTAGTCGCCTGCTTTAAGATTGTTTGTTACAGATTCTGTAATCGGTGTATGAATATACTGATCCATATTGTATGCTCTCTTTTCTTTTTTCTTTTTTGATACATGGTGCACACGGCTATGTATTCTCTGGTTCGGCTTTTGGTGATCGTCTATTTGCCAAACAGAGCGTAACTGTTACCGTCAAGCGCTGCATTGTTGTGAATAGGGGACGCTGCATCCCCTAACACTTAACCAAAATCAAAGCCCAATTATAATTACAATACCCTCTTCACATGCCTTGACACATGGCAGCAAATATTCACCGCCACAGGAAGCCCCGCAATATGTGTCGGATACGTATTAATATGGACGCCAAGCGCAGTCGTTTTACCGCCAAGCCCGCCCGGGCCGATACCAAGCGCATTGATCTGATCCAGCATTTCTATCTCAAGCTCTCTAACATACGGCTCACTGGAATGGCTACCTAAATCACGCGTCAGCGCCTGCTTCGCTAAAAGCGCGCACTTCTCAAAATCTCCCCCGATCCCAACGCCAACGACCATTGGCGGGCACGCATTGGGCCCTGCTTCTTGAACGGTGTTTAAAATCGCGGCTTTTATGCCCTCGATTCCATCTGCCGGCTTTAGCATATAGATTTTGCTCATATTTTCGCTTCCAAAGCCTTTTGGCGCTACCGTAAGCGTCAGGCTTTCTCCTGGTACGATCTGGTAATGGACAATGCCTGGCGTATTATCTTTTGTATTTTCCCGCAAGACAGGGTCTTTTACAACCGATTTGCGCAGGTAGCCTTTGGTGTATCCCTGGCGGATTCCCTCGTTTACAGCATCCTCAACTGCCATTCCTTCGATATGCACATCCTGGCCGATCTCTAAAAATACGACTGCCATGCCCGTATCCTGGCAGATGGGGATTTGTTCTTCTGCCGCAATCTTCATATTTTCTTTGAGCTGGCATAATACCTTGGCGCCCAGCACAGACGTTTCCTGTTCTCCCGCCGCACAAATCGCGTGTTCTACGTCGCGTGAAAGATGCAGGTTGGCTTCGATACACATTTCACTGATATTCTTGATTATTTCATCCGTATGAATGACTCTCATAACTGCCTCCCTAGTTCTTACTTTCTTCCTGGTCTTTTTCTGCCCGCTCCAGCAGCTTTTGCATATCGGAAGGCATAGAGTCGCTGCTGTCCGCTGAGGCAAGGTGTTCCAGTTCTTCAGCATCCTCTTCCTTGGTATCTGCCTCGTGCACTTTCGTAAGGCTTGCAACCTTTACATCCGCTTCTAGGTTCATCAGCTTTACGCCCGAAGTAATCCTGGTCAGGACAGAAATTCCTGCAACCGGCATACGTATAATGATTCCTTCAGTTGTAATCATCATAATTTCATTTTCTTTGTTTACCGCCTTAACGCCAATGATATTTCCGGTCTTTTCCGTGATCTTGTAGCACTTTACGCCCTTGCCGCCGCGGTTTTGCACCGTAAATTCATCCATCAGCGTACATTTTCCAAGGCCCTTTTCCGACACGGTTAAAAGCATCTCGCCTTGCGTATTTAACTGCATTCCTACGACTTCATCGTTTGCTGTAAGGCTCATGCCGATAACGCCCATAGAGTTTCTTCCGGTGCTGCGCACATCCTTTTCATGAAACCGGATACACTGCCCATATTTGGTAACTAAAATAATATCCTTGTCGTGGTCTGTCATCTTTACTTCAATCAGTTCATCATCTTCCCGAAGGCTGATTGCAGCAAGCCCGGTTTTACGGATATTGGCGTATTCCTGGATCGGAGTCTTTTTCACAATCCCTTTTCTCGTCGCCATAAACAAATACTCGCCGTCCTTGTATTCCTGAATCGGTATCAGCGCGGTAATTTTTTCTCCCGGCTGGAGCTGTAAGAGGTTGATAATCGCGGTTCCTCTGGACGTACGCCCGGCTTCTGGTATTTCATACGCTTTCATCCGGTAAACACGCCCGGTATTGGTAAAAAACATCAGGTAATGGTGCGAGGTCGTCATCATCAGATCCTCGATATAATCATCCTCGATCGTCTCCATACCTTTGATGCCGCGCCCGCCGCGGTGCTGGCTGCGGAAATTGTCTGTGCTCATACGCTTGATATAGCCTAGCTTTGTCATCGTAACGATCGTATTTGTCACAGGAATCATATCCGCCATCGAGATATCCATTTCGTCATAGCTGATGGACGTCCTTCTCTCATCGCTGTATTTTTGCGAAATCAGCAGGATTTCCTCTCGTATCACGCCTAACAGCTTTTTCTCATCTGATAAAATCGCTTTGTAATAGGCGATCTTTTCCGCCAATTCCTGATACTCGCCCTCGATCTTTTCCCGTTCCAGCCCGGTTAACGCACGCAGGCGCATATCTACGATCGCCTGTGCCTGTACATCCGTCAGCCCGAACCGTTCCATCAGCTTTTCTTTTGCCTGCGCGGTTGTGCGGCTGCCGCGGATAATCGAGATCACCTCATCGATATGATCCAGTGCGATCAGTAAGCCTTGCAGAATGTGGGAACGCTCTTCAGCTTTATTCAGGTCGTATTTCGTCCTTCTTGTAACGACTTCCTTTTGATGCAGCAGGTAATAGTCCAGCATCTGCATCAGGTTCAGGATTTTCGGCTGTTCGTTCACGAGTGCAAGCATAATAACGCCAAACGTATCCTGAAGCTGGGTATGCTTATAAAGCTGGTTGAGAATCATGTTCGGGCTTACATCCTTGCGCAGCTCAATGCAGATGCGCATACCCTGGCGGTCGGACTCGTCCCGCAGCGCTGTAATCCCGTCTATTTTTTTATCGCGCACTAGGTCTGCGATCTTTTCAATCAGCCTTGCTTTATTGACCATAAACGGCAGCTCCGTAACGATAATACGGTTTTTGCCGTTGTTCATCGGCTCGATATTGGAAACGGCGCGCACCCGGATTTTCCCTTTTCCGGTACGGTAAGCCTCATTGATCCCTGCCGTTCCTAAAATACTGCCGCCTGTTGGAAAATCCGGGCCTTTGACTATTTCCAAAAGCTCTTCCAGCTCCGTTGTGCGGTCATGCTCTACTTCATTATCGATAATCTTCACAACCGCGTCGATAATCTCACGCAGATTGTGCGGAGGAATATTGGTCGCCATGCCAACCGCAATTCCTGTCGTGCCGTTTACAAGCAGGTTTGGAAAACGTGCCGGCAGGACGACCGGTTCTTTTTCCGTCTCGTCAAAGTTCGGGCGAAAATCAACCGTATCTTTGTTAATGTCCGCAAGCATCTCCATCGAGATTTTGCTGAGCCTTGCCTCAGTATACCTCATAGCCGCTGCACCGTCTCCGTCTACCGAACCAAAGTTCCCATGCCCGTCTACCAGAGGATACCTGGTAGACCACTCCTGCGCCATATTGACAAGCGCCCCATAGATAGAGCTGTCCCCATGCGGATGATATTTACCCATCGTATCCCCGACAATACGGGCGCATTTGCGGTGCGGCTTGTCTGGGCCGTTGTTCAGTTCAATCATAGAAAACAGCACCCTGCGCTGCACTGGCTTTAACCCGTCCCTGACATCCGGCAAAGCCCTTGCTGCAATGACGCTCATCGCATAGTCAATATACGATGATTCCATCGTTTTTTTCAGATCTACATCATGGATTTGATCAAATACCTTATCATCCATTTTAATTTACCCCCTAAATATCCAAATTCTGAACCTTTTGTGCATTCTCCTCTATAAATTCCCGTCTAGGCTCTACTTTGTCGCCCATTAAGGTAGTAAATGTCAGGTCAATTTCTGAAGATTTTTCTTCGTCGATGATAACCCGTTTTAACACTCGTTTTTCCGGGTCCATCGTCGTATCCCATAGCTGGTCGGAATCCATCTCCCCAAGCCCTTTATAACGCTGGATCTTGTTATTGCCGTCCCGCCCGATCTCAAGCAGTATCTTTTCCAGCTCTTTCTCGTCATAGGCATACCAGACGTTTTTATTTTTCTCGATCTTAAATAACGGCGGCGTTGCAAGGTAAATATGCCCCTGGCGGATCAGCTCCGGCATAAAACGGTACAAAAACGTCAGCATCAGCGTACTGATATGCGCTCCGTCGACATCGGCGTCCGTCATAATAATAATTTTATCATATCTTAGCTTCTCAATGTTAAAATCTTCGTGAATGCCGGTTCCAAAAGCCGTAATCATCGCCTTGATCTCCGCGTTGCCATAGATTTTATCCAGGCGCGCCTTTTCTACATTCAGGATCTTGCCGCGCAGCGGAAGAATCGCCTGCGTCGCGCGGTTTCTTGCCGTTTTTGCAGACCCGCCCGCGGAATCTCCCTCTACGATAAAGATCTCGCAGTTTTTGGGGTCCCTGTCCGAACAGTCCGCTAATTTCCCAGGAAGAGACGTACTTTCCAAAGCCGTTTTCCTGCGCGTTAAGTCTCTTGCTTTTCTTGCCGCGTCCCGTGCACGCTGCGCCAGCAGCGATTTTTCACAGATCGCCTTTGCAACCTGCGGATTCTGCTCTAAGTAATAGGTCAACTGCTCACTCACAACAGAATCCACAGCCCCTCTCGCTTCGCTGTTGCCCAGCTTTTGCTTTGTCTGCCCTTCAAACTGCGGTTCCTCGATTTTAATGCTGATAATCGCCGTCATGCCTTCCCGGATATCCTCTCCAGCCAAAGCGTTGTCGTTGTCCTTTAGTATTTTATTGGCACGCGCATAGGCATTAAAGGTCTTTGTAATCGCATTTCTAAAGCCAGCCAGATGCGTGCCGCCTTCAGGCGTAATAATATTATTGACGAAGCTGTACGTAGAATCGTTATAAGAATCATTATGCTGAAGTGCTACCTCCACCATGACATCGTCCTTTTGCCCTTCACAGTAGATCACATCAGGATACAATGCTTCCTGGCTGCGGTTTAAATAAGTCACAAACTCCTTAATCCCGCCTGCATAATGAAATTCGTGCATACGCACCGGGTCGGTTCGTTTATCTTTTAATACAATCCGAAGCCCTTTGGTCAAAAATGCCGTCTCCCGCAAACGCTGCTTTAACGTATCATAATCATAGACAGTCTCTTCAAAAATCGACCCATCCGGTGAAAACGTAACTTTTGTGCCTGTCTTTTGCAGGTCGCAGGTGCCAGCTTCCTTTAGCGGATACATCGTAATGCCGCGTTCATATCGTTGTCTATAAACCTTTCCGTCCCTGTAGATCTCCACCTCCAGCCAGTTCGACAAAGCATTGACAACTGAAGCCCCAACTCCGTGCAAGCCGCCGGATACTTTATATCCGCCGCCGCCAAATTTGCCTCCGGCATGAAGGACCGTAAATACAACCTCAACAGCAGGAAGTCCGGCTTTATGGTTGATACCGGTAGGTATGCCCCTCCCGTCATCGATTACCGTAATGGAATTGTCTGGATTGATCTTCACTTCAATATTTTTGCAGTAGCCGGCAAGCGCCTCATCTACCGAATTATCCACAATCTCATAGACAAGATGATGGAGTCCCCTAGATGAAGTGCTGCCGATATACATGCCAGGCCTTTTGCGCACTGCTTCCAGCCCTTCCAAAATCTGGATCTGATCAGCTCCATAATTATTTTCGATCGCCATATGTCCCCTCCTGATTCTTCTGCATCGGTTACTTTACTTTTTGCACCACTTCGCCGCTTTTTACTTCAAACACGCGGTCAATCCGAAAACGGTTCCTGACAAATTCATCCAAGCCCGTACATGTAATAATCGTCTGAATATTATGAATGCTGGCAAGCAGATAATTCTGCCTGCTGCTGTCTAACTCTGACAATACATCGTCAAGCAGCAGCACCGGCGTATCATGGATCAGATTTTTTACAAGCTCGATCTCGGATAGCTTTAAAGATAATGCAGACGTCCGCTGCTGCCCTTGTGAGCCAAAGGTGCGGATATCGACATCGCCAATCTGAAACAGCAGATCGTCCCGGTGCGGCCCGACTGAAGTCTGGCAGTACTTTAGATCCTTCTGTCTTACCCGCTCAAGCTCGCTTTCAAATTGATCCGCCTGTACCCCTGGTTCATAGGTCAGCCGTAATTCTTCCCGATTTCCAGAAATATTTTTATGAATACTGTATACAATCTCACTTAGTTCTTTGATGAATGCACTTCTGCGGCGTATAATCCGTTGTCCATACTCTATAAGCTGCATATCCCAAACAGAAAGTGTATCTATCAATTCCCGGCGAAAAATCAAGTCTTTTAACAGTTTATTCCTCTGATTCAAAATTTTATTATAATTCGTCAGGTCAGACAGATAAATCTTATCTAATTGACATAATTCCAAGTCCAAAAAGCGCCTGCGCTGTGATGGGCCGTTTTTAATAATGTTTAAGTCTTCCGGTGAAAAAAAGACTATATTTAAAATTCCAAAAAGCGCTCCCGCCTTTTTAATTGGAATCCGGTTGACCGCGATCCCTTTGGAACGGTTTTTCTTCAGATGAATGTCAATCTGAAATTCTTTCTCATCCTTTAAGACAAACGTACGAATATGGGATTCTTCTTTGCCAAACTGGATCAAATCTCTGTCCTTGCTGCCTTTATGCGATTTCGAGGTGCCGCTGACATACGCTGATTCAAGCACATTTGTTTTGCCCTGCGCATTATCGCCATACAGGATATTTGTCCCTTCCGTAAATTCGACCTTCAGATTTTCGTAATTGCGGTAATTTTTCAGTTCGATGGATTTAATCATCATTGTGATATTTGTATTGTCTCCCCATTATAAGAAACAATGTCTCCATCATGTAGTTTTTTGCCGCGCGCAAGCTCTGTTTTGCCATTTAACGTGACGTCACCGCCCTGAATCGCTATTTTCGCTTCTACACCGGAGCCAACCAAGCCGCCTAACTTCATTGCCTGGCCTAATTTGATAAATTCGTCTTTGATTTTTACATTTTTCATAACTTGCCTCATATCATCAACTGTTTACAGAGTTAAAATTAACCGGAAGGATCAAATAAACGTAATTGTCGTTATCATCCCGGATAAAGCACGGCGCCTTCGGATTCACCATATACAGCGTCACCTCTTCCTCATCAATGACGCGCAGCGCATCCATAAAAAACTTAGGATTAAACCCGATCATCAGGTCCTTGCCTTCTTTTTCAATCGCGATCTCTTCGTCCATAGATCCTATAAAAGAAGAAATCTGAAGTTCCATATGCGTATCTTTGATATCCATAATGATCGGTTTTTTGTCGCCTTCCTTAATCAGAAGCGTCGCACGGTCAATACAGCCCAAAAGCTCCCGCTTGTTAATCCTGATCTTCGTCTCATAGGCTGAAGAAAGCATCTGGTCAATTTTAAAGTATTCCCCGTCGATCAGCCTGGACACAACGGTTGTCTTTTCAAATTCAAATACGATATGGTTTTTAGAAAGATAGATATCTACATACTGGTCTGCCGCTCCAGGCAGGATTTTGCTGATTTCCTGAAGCGCCTTTCCCGGTACAATAACCTTTTTATTTTCATAATTATTTTTCAATTCGATATTTCGGATCGAAATACGGTGCCCGTCCAATGAGACGACCTTCAGTTTGTTTTCATTGATTTCAAACAGTTCTCCGGTCATCAGTTTATTCGTATCATTGTCAGCGATAGAAAAGATAGTCTGGCGTATCACTTCTTTTAATGTAAACTGCGTGATGGAGACGGTTTCGTTTTTTTCTGTGTCCGGCAAATAGGGAAAATCTTCTCCTGATTTGCCGATAATGTTAAATTTTGCTTTTTCACAGGTTATAACGGTTTTAAACGAATCGTCTGCTGTGATCGTAATGTCATTGTCCGGCAGCTTGCGTACGATTTCAGAAAAGATCTTTGCATCTAACGCGATAATACCAGGTTCTTTGATCGTTCCTTCAATGGAAGTCTGGATTGCAAGCTCCATGTCGTTGGCGATCAGCTTGATCTCTCCTTTTGATGCGTCAATTAAAATACATTCTAAAATAGGCATGGTCGTTCTTGTAGGAACTGCTTTGATCGCGGTATTGACTCCATATAATAAATTCGCTTTTGAACAAATCAGCTTCATGTGCATAACTCCTTTCGGGGTAAATTTTATAAATAATATATATAATAACTCATAGTAGTAATCATAGGGGTTGTGTAAAAGTGTAAAAGCACTTGAAACCCTTTTGCTATCGTTCATGCAGCGCTTTAAAACTACGTGAACAACCTAAAGTGAGCTGCTTGATAATCTGTGTATAACTGGAACGCCTTAACATTCAGCAACAACCTGAAGTGGTTAAAGGGACAAGTTATACAGTGCCATAAACAGGAAATTCCTTAGTTATCCACAGTTATCCACAGTTTTTTGTGGATAACTGTGGATGATACGGCCATAAACGAATCAGTTTGGGTTTATCTTTTTGCGGATCGTTTCTATTAAAGTCTGTGTAGCCGCATTGCTGCTGCATTCTGCTTCGATTTTTTCGATGCCGTGAATAATCGTGGAATGGTCACGCCCGCCCAGGATTTCACCGATGCCTGCAAGGGAAGCTCCCGTCATATTTTTACATAAGTACATAGCGATCTGCCGCGGCCTTACAATATCACTGCTTCGTGATTTGGAGATAAGCTGTTCCGGCGTCTTTTGGAAATGCTCGGCTACGATCTCAATAATGAGCTGCGGAGTGATTTCCCTGTGCATATCCGGGTTAATAATGCTTTCAAGCTGTTCCTTCGCGGTCTCGATTGTAATTTCAACATTCGTTAACCGCGAAAAAGCCATCAGGCGGTTTAATGCGCCTTCAAGCTCTCGGATATTGGACTTGATATTCGTGGCTATGTATTTAATGATCTCATCATCAAATTCAATATTATCCATTTCTTCTTTTCGCCGCAGGATTGCCATACGTGTTTCATAATCCGGCGAACCGATATCAGCCATGCAGCCCCACTGGAACCTGGAACGAAAACGCTCTTCTAATGTAGTCATTTCTTTGGGCGGTTTATCGCTGGAAACAACGATTTGTTTGCCTGCGTTGTACAGGACATTAAACGTATTAAAAAATTCTTCCTGTGTTCGGTCTTTTCCTATTATAAACTGAATATCATCTATTAAAAGTACATCAACGTTGCGGTATTTGTCCCTGATCGCGTTAATCTGGGAATTACTGCCGTTGCGGATCGCGTCGATGACTTCATTTGTAAATACCTCGGATGGTACGTATTGTATTTTTAAGTTTGGGTGGTTGGCAAGGATATGGTGTGCAATGGAATGCATCAAATGAGTTTTGCCAAGTCCCACGCCGCCCCATAAAAAAAGCGGGTTGTATTTTTTTGCAGGGTTATTAGCTTCTTCTGCGACTACCAGAGAAATTGTATGCGCGAGTTTATTGTTGCTGCCAACTACAAAAGTATCAAATGTATAGTTAGGATTCAGATCATGATTTTTATGAGAGGCAGCGTCCCCCTGCATGGCGGTTGATTTTGCTGGCTTCATTTTCTTCGCGTCTTCGGGAAGAATAAACTCGATCTCATAGTCAATGCCAGTTGTTTCTGCAATTACAACTTTTAAAGGAGTCAAATACTTCTTTGTAATGTAGTTTAATGCAATCTGCTCCGGTGGAGCGAGGATATAGATTTTGTCGCCGTCAATCCGAAAGATTTCCAAAGGCTTGATCCAGGATTCGTAGACTACTTTGGACAGTTCATATTCTTCTTTTACAGTTAATAGTATTTCTTGCCATTTTTCCTCAACTAACATATCATATCTCCGTCATTTTTATACATTTTAGAAAAGCAGATAATAAGCCACACTATATATCATAAACCAAAATAGCGAATTTAGCAATTAAATCTTCAGACAAAAAAACGTGTCTGAAGTGGATAAAGTGTCTAAAATGGAACGATAGGGGCATCAGGAGGGATGTGAATAAGTGTCTTATTCACATACAATAAACCTGATTTTTGGCAGATTTTAGAAGTTATCCACAATTTTGCACCGTTAAAAAACGCTGAAAAATCAACAATTTTTTAGAAAAACACAAAAAAACTGTGGATAAGTATGTGTATAAGTTTTTGTTTATAAAAAAATTGTGGATAACTTTTCTGTGAAAACGTGTGGATAGGGATAGTTGTAAAAAAATTCATAAAAAAATTATAAAAAGCAAAGGTTTTCCTTGACTTGCGCATCTTTTTTGTTATAATTGTAATGGTATTTTTTCAATAGCAAGGATTTTATAGAGGAGGTGCATGGAATATGAAGATGACATACCAGCCACATAAAAGACATAGAGCGAGAGTGCATGGTTTTCGGAAAAGAATGAGTACGGCAGGCGGAAGAAAGGTATTGGCTGCAAGAAGATTAAAAGGAAGAAAGAAGTTATCAGCATAGGCCACATCTTTTGTGGTCTTTCTTCTTATTTACGATCAAACGGTTATTTTTTTAAAACAGTGTTTGTAAAGCGTTTGTATTGAAAAAATCCCATAAAAAATAGCCGTTTATAATATCTATTTTGAATTTTAGAAAGAGGCAGTGCTGTTTAGGTAGGAATATGAAATTTTCTGAATCGTTAAAAAAAAATTCTGATTTTCAAAGGGTATATAGAGAAGGAAAATCCTACGCGAACCGTTTTCTTGTGATGTATCTTCTGGAAAATGGAACAGGCTTCAACAGAATAGGAATTTCAGTCAGTAAGAAGGTAGGCAACAGTGTGATCAGACACCGGGTGAAGCGTTTGGTTAAAGAGGCTTACAGGCTGCATGAGGACATGCTTTTACAGGGTTTTGACATTGTAGTGATTGCAAGGATATCTGCGAAAAAAATATCTTATTGGGAAACTAAGAGTGCACTGATGCATCTTGCAAGCCTTCAGAATATTTTGAAATTGAATAAAGAGATGAGTGAAATTGAAAAAAATAATGATTTTGTGTATTAATTTTTATAAAAGGTATTTATCGCCGATGAAAACAGTGAAATGCCCTTATATTCCGTCGTGCTCTGATTATGCGCTTGAAGCCATTAAAAAGCATGGGGCGGTAAAAGGAGGGCTGCTTGCTTCCTGGAGAATCCTGCGCTGCAATCCGTTTTCAAAAGGCGGTTATGATCCTGTCCCATAAGGAGGTATTTCATTGACTACGATCATACTGACACAATATTCCGGTTCTATTTTAGGCCCTATCGCAAAAGTTTTGGGTTGGGTCATGAACTGGATCTATCTGTTTTTAGCAAATGTATTTGGCATCGAGAACATAGGCATCACAATTATTGGGCTGACGATCATCATTTATATGTGTATGCTTCCGCTTACCGTGAAGCAGCAGAAGTTTTCCAAGCTCCAGCAGAAAATGCAGCCTGAGATCAAAGCGATTCAGGAGAAGTACAAGGGCAGAAGAGACCAGGAATCCCAGATGGCGATGAATGAAGAGACGCAGGCTTTGTATGCCAGATATGGAATCTCTCCAATGGGGACTTGTCTGCCGATGCTGTTGCAGTTACCGGTATTTTTTGCGTTATACCGGGTTATTTATAATGTGCCTGCTTATGTATCAGGGGTGAAAGCGGCGTTTGACGGCGTGGTAGAGGGCATTATCCAGACAGCCGGCTATCAGGGCATTATGGAAAAATTTCTGGAAAACCTAAAGCTGACGCAGCAGGTCGGGGCAGATTTTAACAGCACGAACATAGAAGCCGTAAAGAATTTTATTGTAGATTCTATTTATAAGATGCCAACTTCAGGCTGGGAGGCGCTAAGGGAGTCATTTCCTGGCTTGCAGGAGGTTATTAATTCTACCGAAGTACAGCTTAATCATATGAATACATTTTTGGGGCTGAATATTTCCGATTCGCCGGTTGCGATTATGATGAGCAGCTTTAAAGAGCATTCCTATTTGTTTGTAATTTTGGCGCTATTGATACCGTTTGCTTCTTATGCTTCTCAGATGCTGAATATTAAGCTGATGCCTCAGGCGGATTCAGACCCTGACAGCCAGATGGCAAGGCAGATGAAAATGATGAATTATACGATGCCGTTATTTTCCATGGTGCTTTGTTTTACCGTACCAGTCGGGCTTGGTATTTACTGGATATTCAGCTCCTTGACAAGATGTGTACAGCAGTATTTTGTAAACAGGCATATTCAGAATCTGGATTTGGACCAGGTCATTGCAAAAAATGTGGAAAAGCGTAAGAAAAAACTAGAAAAAATGGGCATCAGCGAAAATCAGATACGCAATGCCGCGCGGATGAGTACAAAAAACAACACGCAGTTATCTGCAAATCTGTCCAAAGCAGAAAGGGAAGCTAAGATCGAAAAAGCATATGAATATAGAAAAACAGCCAATCCGAATAGTTTAACAGCAAAAGCAAATTTGGTGAAGGATTTTAATGAAAGGAATAATAAATAAAGGGGAGATTTTTGTGATGGAGTTTATTGAGGTAAGTGCAAAAACAGTAGGTGACGCGATTACAGATGCTTTAGTTCGGCTTGGCGTGACGAGCGATCAGTTGGAATATGAAGTGGTAAACGAGGGGAGTACAGGATTTTTAGGATTTGGCAGTAAGCCTGCGGTCATTAAGGCGCGAAAAAAATATTCTCCAGAAGAGAATGTAAGGGAATTTTTAACGAATGTATTTGATGCGATGCATTTAGAGGTAGAAATTGTAACGAAATACGATGAAGAAAACGGGTTGATCGATGTTGAATTTAAAGGAAACGAAATGGGAGTCCTGATTGGAAAACGGGGGCAGACACTGGATTCTCTGCAATATCTTACAAACCTTGCTGTTAACAAGCAGACAGACCATTACGTAAAGGTAAAGTTAGATACTGAAGATTATCGTAAGAGGAGAAAAGATACCTTAGAAAATCTCGCAAAGAATATTTCATATAAAGTAAAGAGGACGAAACGGCCAGTAGCATTAGAGCCGATGAATCCATTTGAACGCAGAGTGATTCATTCCGCTTTGCAGAACGATCGGTTTGTATCGACGCATAGTGAAGGAGAAGAGCCATACCGCCATGTAGTCGTTACATTGAAAAGAAATTAAAGGAAGAAGAAATGCTGTCAGGAAATGTACTGTTTTCTGGCAGTTTCTTTTTAGATGATCGTAATAGAAGGAGGGAATTATGAATACAGATACGATTGCCGCGATTGCTACGGCAATGGCTAGTTCTGGAATCGGCATTATTAGAATCAGCGGCGAGGATGCTATAGAAATCGCAGGACGCGTGTTTCAGGCAAAAAATAAAAAGCCTTTGCAGGAAGCCGCGTCGCATACGATTCATTATGGGTATCTGATGGACCGGGATGAGATCATTGATGAAGTGCTTGTACTCGTGATGAAAGCGCCGAATAGCTATACAAAGGAAAACACGGTAGAGATCGACTGCCATGGCGGTATTCTTGTAATGCGTAAGATTTTAGAGGTAGTGACTCGTAACGGCGCAAGGCCGGCGGAGCCAGGAGAGTTTACAAAACGCGCGTTTTTAAATGGCAGGATAGACCTGACGCAGGCAGAATCGGTCATTGATATTATTAATTCTAAAAATGATTTTGCATTAAAAAGCTCGGTCAGCCAATTGCGGGGCTCAGTATTAAATAAAATAAAAGCGCTTCGGGAAAAGCTGATCCATGAGATTGCATGGATTGAATCAGCCATCGACGATCCAGAGCATTATTCTTTGGATGGATATAGCAAACAGTTGGGCGGCATGGTCGGCTGCTTAAAGGATGAGATCCAGCATTTGCTCGATACCGCGGACGAGGGCAGGGTGCTTAAGGAAGGAATTAATGCGGTTATCGTAGGGAAGCCGAATGTAGGAAAATCGTCTCTGTTAAATTTGCTTGCAGGCTCCAACCGCGCCATCGTTACAGAAGTAGCAGGCACAACAAGAGATATTTTGGAAGAACAGGTCAGCCTGAATGGAATGAGTCTCAATATCATCGATACGGCAGGCATCCATGATACGGACGATCTTGTTGAGAAAATAGGCGTAGAGAAAGCGAAGGAATATTTGGAGCGCGCAGACCTCGTACTCTATGTGATTGACAGTTCCAAAAGCCTGAGCAACGAGGATCATGAAATAGCCAGAATCATAGAAGGAAAAAATGTAATTGTGCTGATGAACAAGTCGGATTTAGAACAAAAGGTTTGCAGGGAAGATATTGCCCGGTTATCCGAACACTTTCTCTGTATCTCTGCCAAGGAAGGCGACGGCATGGAGGAGCTGGCAGAAACAATCCGCACGATGTTCCTGCATGGAAAGCTGGATTTTAATGATGAAGTGATCATTACGAATGTCAGGCATAAAAATGCATTGGCACAAGCGTTGGAAAGCCTGAAAATGGTGGAGGAAAGCATTGATCATCAGATGCCGGAGGATTTTTATTCGATTGATTTAATGAATGCATATGAAGCGTTAGGAACGGTAATTGGGGAGTCTGTAGAAGATGATCTTGCCGATGAAATCTTTTCAAAATTCTGTATGGGTAAATAAAACAGATAATTTTCTAAAAATTAAAAGATAATAATATAAAAATGACTGTTATGATAGAGCATAATTAGCAGAGAACAATAGGGAGGTTTGGCAGATGGAATGTCCAGTTTGCGGAAATGAAATTCCAAAGGATCGGGAAACAGCCAGTAAAAATAAATTAACAGAGACGTACGATGTAGTCGTCGTTGGCGCAGGACATGCAGGCTGCGAAGCGGCGCTTGCATGTGCCAGGCTGTGCCTGGATACGATTTTATTTACTGTAAGTATTGACAGTATTGCGTTAATGCCGTGTAATCCGAATATTGGCGGCAGCTCCAAAGGGCATCTTGTTCGGGAAATCGATGCTCTGGGCGGGCAAATGGGGATCAATATTGACAAAACATTTATACAGTCTAAGATGCTGAATCAGTCAAAGGGCCCGGCGGTGCATTCATTGCGTGCCCAGGCAGACAAAGCGGACTACAGCAGGCAGATGCGGACGACGTTACAAAATACGGATCATTTAACAATCAGGCAGGCTGAAGTTTCTGAAATTTTAACAGAATCTTATAAAGATGAAGAATTAGCAGGAAATTTAATGTCTCTTAAAGATAAAAGCAGCTTTTCGGATTCTAAGGAACAGCAAGAAGAGGAGCCTTTAACGTCTGATAAATTAAATGTAAATATAGAAAACAAGAAAATTATCGGTGTAAAAACGGTTTCCGGCGCTACTTATTACTGTAAGGCTGCTATTTTATGTACAGGTACTTATTTGCGTGCAAGGTGCCTGACCGGAGAAATGATCGCACATACCGGGCCTAATGGCTTAATGGCTGCGAATTACCTGACGGAATCGTTAGTGAAAAATGGTGTAGAAATGTTCCGCTTTAAGACTGGTACTCCGGCAAGAATGGATAAAAGATCGCTTGATTTCAGTAAGATGCAGGAGCAGAAGGGGGATGCACGCGTTGTACCGTTTTCTTTTACGACAAATCCAGAAGATGTACAGATCGATCAGGTATCCTGCTGGCTGACCTATACCAATGAAAAAACGCATGATATTATTCGCAATAACCTGGATCGTTCGCCTATTTATGCAGGCGTAATCGAAGGCACCGGCCCTCGCTATTGCCCGTCGATTGAGGATAAAGTGGTGAAGTTTCCAGATAAGGACAGGCATCAATTATTTATCGAGCCTGAAGGGATTCATACGAATGAGATGTATGTCGGCGGCATGTCAAGCTCTTTGCCTGAAGATGTCCAGTATGCGATGTACCGTACCGTTCCGGGGTTAGAACACGCAAATATTGTACGATGCGCTTATGCGATTGAGTATGATTGTATTAATCCGAACCAGTTAGATCCATCACTTGAATTTAAAAAGATTCATGGGCTTTTCAGCGGAGGGCAGTTTAATGGAAGCTCTGGGTATGAAGAAGCAGCCGCCCAGGGGCTAATCGCCGGCATCAATGCCGCTATGGAGATCCTGGGAAAAGAGCCATTGATTCTTGACCGATCGGAGGCGTATATTGGGGTTCTGATTGACGACCTAGTCACAAAGGAAAATCATGAACCATACCGGATGATGACTTCCAGAGCAGAGTACCGTCTGCTGCTGCGCCAGGACAACGCAGACCTGCGCCTTACAAAGAAAGGCTATGAGGTAGGGCTGATACCAAAAGAACGCTATGAATGGGTAGTAAAAAAAGAACAGTTGATTCAGGATGAAGTAGCGCGCGTGTGCAGTGTTGTAGTAGGAGCTAATCAAAAGACACAAGAACTGTTGGAAAAATATAATAGCGTTCCTTTAAATACAGGATCAACCCTTGCTGAACTGATCCGAAGGCCAGAATTAAATTATGAATTATTAGCGGAGCTAGATCCTGACAGGAAACAATTACCTTATGATGTAGTTGAACAGGTCAATATCAATATCAAATATGACGGTTACATTAAAAGGCAGATTAAGCAGGTAGAGAATTTTAAAAAATTAGAAAACAAGAGGTTGGATAAGAACTTTGATTATGATGCGATCAGCGGACTGCGTATGGAAGCGAAACAGAAGTTAAAGCTCTACCGTCCCGTTTCGATCGGGCAGGCTTCCAGAATATCTGGAGTATCTCCAGCAGATATTTCCGTATTACTAGTCTATTTGGAACAGTATTATCATAATAAAAGTAAAAATTAATATTTTTATTAAGGAGCAGATTTCCTATAATAAAAGTAGCAATTAACTTATAAAGATATGAGTAAATCTAACATAGTAAAATGATAAATGAATATAGAAACGTACCAGTATCATTGTCGAAAAAAGTAGAAAAATTAATTTGACGCATATAGAATCGATAAGAGAAGGGATCAAAGGAAAATATGAATGAAAGTTTTGATTTATTTGAGGAGCGGCTGCTGCAATGGGGATTCTCATTGAATGAGAATCAGAAGCAGAATTTTTTAGATTATTACCATTTGCTGACGGAATGGAACCAGGTCATGAACCTGACAGCAATTACAGAATTTCACGAAGTGATAGAAAAACATTTTTTAGACAGCATATCATTGGCGGCATATATAAAATTAAATGAAAATTGGAAAATAATTGATGTAGGAACAGGAGCTGGGTTTCCAGGAATACCGCTAAAAATTATGTTTCCAGGGCTGGAAGTGCTGCTGGCAGATTCTTTAAATAAGAGGGTACGATTTTTAAATGAGGTGATCCGTAAGCTGAAGCTGGATCATATTGAGGCGGTACATGGAAGGGCAGAGGAGCTTGCGCATAAAAAGGAATACCGGGAACAATATGATCTGTGCGTATCCCGCGCAGTGGCGAATTTGGCAAGCTTAAGTGA
Organism: uncultured Eubacterium sp.; assembly: GCA_947090545.1. Lineage (GTDB taxonomy): Bacteria > Bacillota > Clostridia > Lachnospirales > Lachnospiraceae > Eubacterium_J. The sequence goes on from CAMUPC010000058.1 coordinate 18,492, forward strand.
ATATTGTTTACCGTATGTGAAGGAAGGAGGGGTTTTTGCTGCATACAAATCAGCAGGAATTGAAAAGGAGATCGAAGAGTCTCAAAATGCGGTACAGGTGTTAGGTGGGAAAATGCGGGAAGTTATCGAGTTCCAGCTTGCTGATACTGGGTATGGGAGGTCTTTTGTAGTGATCGAGAAAGTAAAGCATACACCGAAAAAATATCCAAGAAAGGCGGGAATGCCGGCAAAAGATCCTTTGTAAAAGATGGATTTGGTTATTTGCTGAATGTGGTGCGTGTGGGGGAGAGGGGAGGCGGGCGGGGCACCGGGAGAGGGGATTGTTATCTTTGCCGGTGTCCGTTCCAGAAGGGTAAAAAGCCCTGGACATTATTACATTTTGGAAAAGCAAATCATAAATACCTTCGGGTATTTTTTTTATATGTAAAATATACTTCACCAAAAGTTGTCTTATCTTTTTCAGGAATACCTGCACGCCAACTGTTTTTCATAGTTAATACTGAGATAAGAAAAAGCAAATCGCCTGTTGTTCCAATTAAAATACCTGTAACTCTGACTGTATCTGGCAGTAAGCTCCATGCAAAGAAAATAGAACAGATTTGGACCGGAACAATACAGATAGTGGAAAATTGGAGTATTTTTTCGATCATCCGAACGGATGGTTCTTGTTTCTTACCAAGCTGATTGGTTTGGATTCCCTGTCGTTTTTGAAACAGTAGTTTTATAAAATAAATACTGTAAAAAATTATTATTATAAGAAGAGCGGAAGTCAGGAAAAGATCTGGGTTCATTTATTTACTCCTTGTTATATTACCTTTCCTTTGGACAGAAATTGACGCAGCATAATACGATATGTTCTGTTCGTTATGCTGGATAGATTTTGTAAAATAAAGACTCAATTTCTATCCAGAGGAAGATGAATGCGCTATAATTTGTGATAATAAAATTATGCCGAAAATGCTATATCACAAATATGCTGACAAATGGTTTCTGGTATCTCCAGTTGCGGAAGCTTTCTGCAATTTTTAACATAAATTTCGTGGATTGCCGGATTATATTTTTTGTATTCCTGACAAATCGGTTTTCTATGTTCATGGCTGATAAAATAAACTGCACGCTGTATTTTAGGAAGAGCATGGATAATGTTGATGTTTGTATAATTGCTCAGAATACTCCCGTACAAATATCTTCCGTTAGAATGATTGTAATGTGCATTGAAGTAAGCAATATCCAGGGCTTTTTCTGGAATATTAATCTTGTTATAAAAATAGTCATAGGTATATTGATCTAAAATATTTTCTTTATTCATAATACAATTATACAAAAAAGTCCCAATAATAGGCGCAGCAAGTATTTTATCTGTTATTTTTTCTTTTTTTGATGCTGGTTTGATCAGTTCATCAATCGGCGGGGGACTGATTAAAATGACTTTATCAATCATTTCGGGATAAATTCTTGCAGCCATTAGTGTAGCAGAGCTGGCGTATTCTGTAGCACATAGGATGGTTTTCTTTTTTATGACCTCTTTGATAAAATCGTTGATTAGCTGCACATACATATAATTGATATAAATAATATTTGGTTTATCCGACCTGCCGCATCCAGGCAGATCTATTTTGAAAATATGAAAACGGTCTGCTAATGAGTCATCCGTACGATACCATTCTTCCTGAGAAGAAGAAGGGGATAGGTTATGGAGAAGAAGGAGAGCAGGGTTGTTTTCGTTTCCTTTTTCTGAATAGTTGATGTGCAGGCTTCTCCACTGAAATGTTTTATTGTTTTTGGTTGATGTGACAGGTATTAGGCATTGGTCGGTGATCAAGTTAAATGCGTGCATTCCTGCCAATAATAAGGTTGATGCTACTGAGATGTGTTTGATTGATTTATTCATAAATATCCTCCTTTTTAGTTAGATTGTTTGATAGCGGGAATATGTTTAGTTTATTCTTAACTATTATTATACCTTATTTTATACAGGATATGTTTAAATATTTTATTAAAATTGAAAATAATTTGTTGTGTATTGGTGCTATGGATGATGGGTGCGTGAGATTGTTTTTTAAATGTTTCACGTGAAACATTTTTTTGGGGGTGTATGGATTATTTTGGTGGTATTTTTAGGGGGTTTTGCGGGGAGGACGCTGGGAGAGGGGATTGGCACGCCCTGGCTGTGTCCGCTCCAGAAGGTTAAGAAGCTCTAAGTATTCTGCGGTACGCTGTGGCTCCGTCCGGGCGCGGCACCTAGTTCGCCCTGGCGTTCCGCCAG
>CAMUPC010000059.1 GCA_947090545.1 uncultured Eubacterium sp.
GACAGCGAATAAAAATAGAGCCATTTTAGAGCCACAAGCCATTTTCAATGAAATTCCGACAAGTGGCTTTTCCTTTTGTTCGCTATTATTTTTAGACATTAAGAAACCGCAACCCCTTGATTTCTCAAAGGATTGCGGTGCTTATTTTTATTATTTGGCTCTAATTACAAGATTACTCAATGATTGTAGCAACCCTGCCGGAACCTACTGTACGACCACCCTCACGAATAGCAAACGTCAACCCCTGCTCCATAGCAACCGGGTGAATCAGTTCAATCGTCATTTCAATATTATCGCCAGGCATACACATCTCTGTACCGCTCGGTAAAGCACAAACACCTGTTACGTCAGTTGTTCTGAAATAGAACTGCGGACGATAGTTATTGAAGAAAGGTGTATGACGGCCACCTTCATCTTTTGTTAATACGTAAACCTGCGCTGTAAACTTGCGGTGGCATGTTACAGAACCTGGTTTTGCAAGAACCTGTCCTCTTTCGATCTGGTCACGGTTAATACCACGCAGTAATGCACCGATGTTGTCACCAGCCATAGCTTCGTCTAACTGTTTGCGGAACATTTCGATACCAGTTACAACTGTTTTCTGAACGTCCTCTTTGACACCAAGGATTTCCAGTTCGTCATTCAGATGTAACGTACCTCTTTCTACTCTACCAGTAGCAACTGTACCACGGCCTGTAATTGTGAATACGTCCTCGACTGGCATTAAGAACGGCTTATCTGTATCACGCTGCGGATCTGGAATGTAGCTGTCTACAGTTTCCATTAATTCCATGATCTTGTCGCCCCATTCGCTCTTCGGATCTTCGAGAGCCTTTAAAGCAGAGCCTTTGATGATTGGGCAGCCTTCAAATTCATATTCTTCTAACTGCTCTGTGATTTCCATTTCTACTAATTCCAGTAATTCTTCGTCGTCTACCATGTCGCATTTGTTCATGAATACAACGATATAAGGTACACCTACCTGACGGGACAATAAGATATGCTCTTTTGTCTGAGCCATAACACCGTCAGTAGCAGCTACTACAAGGATTGCGCCGTCCATCTGAGCTGCACCGGTAATCATGTTCTTTACGTAGTCAGCATGTCCAGGACAGTCAACGTGTGCGTAGTGTCTGTTTGCTGTTTCGTACTCAACGTGAGCTGTAGAGATTGTGATACCTCTTTCCCTCTCTTCTGGAGCCTTATCAATATTAGCGAAATCTACGGCAGCATTTCCTTCTACTCTTTCAGAGAGAACTTTTGTGATTGCTGCTGTTAAGGTTGTTTTACCATGATCTACGTGACCGATGGTACCGATATTACAATGTGGTTTTGTTCGTTCAAATTTAGCCTTTGCCATGTTGAAACGTCCTCCTTTAAAAAATGTTACCCGATGGGCTGTTTTTATAATATACTATCTCGTATTATATGCGAAATTTCCTGTTTTTTCAAGTAAATCCTGATAGAATTCCTCATTTTTTCAGTTATTTTGCCTGAGCAGTAATCACTTTCTCCTGTACAGACTTCGGCACCTGCTCATATTTTTCAAAGAACATGGAGTAGTTGCCGCGTCCCTGTGTTCTCGAACGCAGGTCGGTAGAATAACCAAACATCTCGGCAAGCGGTACGTATGCGCGTACGATCTTGCCGCCGCCTAAGTCGTCCATACCTTCGATCCGTCCGCGGCGGGAGTTTAAGTCGCCGATAACATCGCCCATATATTCTTCAGGCATCGTTACTTCTACCTTCATAATTGGCTCTAAGATCGCCGGAGCTGCTTTTGCCATAGCTTCCTTGAAGCACATGGAGCCGGCGATGTGGAATGCCATTTCGGATGAATCGACTTCATGGTAAGATCCGTCGTAAACAGTTGCTTTGATGCCGAGCACAGGGAATCCTGCGAGGATGCCTGCCTGGGATGCTTCCTTGATACCGTCGCCAACTGCCGGGATATATTCCTTTGGAATCGCACCGCCGACAACTGCGGATTCAAACTTGAATACTTCTTCGCCGTTTGCATCCATCGGCTCAAATTTCACTTTACAATGTCCGTACTGGCCGCGTCCGCCGGACTGTTTTGCATATTTGTATTCCTGATCAACAGGCTTTGTAAATGTCTCTTTATAAGCAACCTGAGGAGCGCCTACGTTTGCCTCTACCTTAAATTCACGAAGCAGACGGTCTACGATAATTTCCAGATGCAGCTCGCCCATGCCGGCGATGATAGTCTGGCCTGTTTCGGAATTTGTATGCGCACGGAATGTCGGGTCCTCTTCTGCGAGCTTGGCAAGCGCTTCGCCCATTTTGCCCTGGCCGGCCTTTGTTTTCGGCTCGATGGCAAGCTCGATAACTGGTTCCGGGAACTCCATGGATTCCAGGATCACCGGGTGCTGTTCATCACAGATCGTATCGCCTGTTGTCGTAAGCTTAAAGCCGACTGCCGCTGCGATATCACCGGAATATACCTTGTCCAGCTCTGCCCTCTTGTTTGCGTGCATTTGCAAAAGACGTCCAACACGTTCCTTTTTGTCCTTCGTCGCATTTAAGATATAGGAACCGGATTTTAACACGCCGGAATATACACGGATAAATGCAAGCTTTCCTACGAACGGGTCTGTCATAATCTTGAAAGCAAGCGCAGAGAACGGCTCTTCGTCAGAAGAATGTCTCTCTACCTCGTTGCCGTCCAAGTCTACGCCCTTGATTGCAGGGACGTCCGTCGGTGCAGGCATAAACTCTAAGATTGCATCCAAAAGCTTCTGTACGCCTTTGTTACGGTACGCAGAACCGCAGCATACAGGAATTGCCGTACATTCACAAGTCGCCTTGCGGAGTACTTTCTTTAATTCTTCTACGGATGGCTCTTCGCCTTCCAGATACTGCATCATCAGATCGTCGTCCAATTCGCAGATCTTCTCGATTAACTCTGTGTGATATTCCTCTGCCTGATCCTTCATATCATCAGGAATCGCGGTAACGGAAATATCATCGCCTTTGTCATCGTTGTAAATATATGCTTCCATCTCAAACAAATCGATGATTCCCTGGAATTCATCCTCTTTGCCGATTGGAATCTGTAAAATAACCGCATTTTTACCCAATCTTGTACGGATCTGGTCAACGGCACCGTAAAAATCCGCACCCAAAATGTCCATTTTGTTAATAAATGCCATTCTCGGTACATTGTAGGTGTCTGCCTGACGCCATACATTTTCTGACTGAGGTTCCACACCACCCTTTGCACAAAAGACGCCGACTGCGCCATCCAATACACGGAGTGAACGTTCCACTTCAACTGTAAAATCAACGTGTCCTGGGGTATCAATAATATTAATACGATGCTCTAACGCATCCGGTTTTACTTTGGCATGGTCCTCCAAAGTCCAATGACAGGTTGTAGCGGCTGAAGTAATTGTGATACCTCTTTCCTGCTCCTGTTCCATCCAGTCCATGGTAGCAGTACCTTCATGAGTATCGCCAATCTTATAGTTAATACCGGTATAATATAAGATACGCTCTGTCAATGTCGTCTTACCGGCATCGATATGAGCCATAATACCGATATTTCTGGTTCTCTCTAATGGATATTCTCTTCCAGCCAAGATTTTTTTCCTCCTAATTATACTGCAACATGCACATTAGAATCTGTAGTGGGCAAATGCTTTGTTTGCTTCTGCCATCTTGTGCATATCCTCTTTACGTTTCACAGACGCACCTGTATTGTTTGCTGCATCCATGATCTCATTTGCCAGCCGGTCCTCCATCTTCTTCTCGGATCTTTTGCGGGAGAACATGGTCAGCCAGCGAAGCGCCAATGCCTGACGGCGGTCTGGCCTTACTTCAATCGGCACCTGATACGTAGCGCCGCCGATACGTCTTGCCTTAACCTCAAGCACAGGCATAATGTTGTTCATTGCATCCTCAAATACTTCGATCGCAGGCCTGTCTGTCTTTTCTGCAACCCTGTCAAATGCATGATATACAATTTTCTGTGCAATACCTTTCTTGCCGTCGAGCATGATGTTGTTAATCAGCTTGGTAACGACTGTATTGTTGTAAATTGGATCAGCTAATACTTCTCTTTTCTGAGTATGTCCTTTACGTGGCACGATACTTCCCTCCTTAATCATTTTGATCTGATCTTTTCAGACTTGTTTCATTTCGATTAATTCAACGGTACTCACATGTTGTGTTACGTGCGGAGTTATTTATGATCTATCGATCTATCAAAAACGGTATACAAATAATTCCAACACTAACCTCTTTTTGGAGCGCGCCTTATCGCCGCGCACTTTGATACATGAGCCATTGCTCCGCTAAAATTATTTCTTAGCGTCTTTCGGTCTCTTAGCGCCGTATTTAGAACGTGCCTGACGTCTGTTCGCAACACCTGCTGTATCAAGCGTACCTCTGATGATATGGTATCTTGTACCAGGTAAATCCTTTACTCTGCCGCCACGGATCAAAACCACACTATGCTCCTGTAAGTTATGCCCTTCACCCGGAATATAGCTTGTTACTTCGATTCCGTTAGAAAGACGCACTCTGGCAATCTTACGAAGCGCTGAGTTAGGTTTCTTAGGAGTTGCTGTCTTAACAGCAGTACATACACCACGCTTCTGTGGAGAAGCTGTATCTGTTGCTTTCTTCTGTAAGGAATTGTATCCTTTCTGAAGTGCTGGTGCTGTGGACTTCTTTGCCGCTGACTTTCTTCCTTTTCTTACTAACTGGTTAAATGTTGGCATTATTTTCACCTCCTGCATTTTATATGATGTGCGCAACATTATCACACGCTAGAATATTATATATAGAGATTTTGAGATTGTCAAGGAAGATTTCTTTTTTTCTGGATATTTCAGCATATTGCACTGTTTCTTAGTTATTTTGCCCTGATTTTAGAAAAAAATACCATTGTGGGGTGAGTTTTTTCTTTAAGGAGTTTTTGGGGAGGGGGGGGTGTTGGGGGACGCTGGAGGGAGGGGAGAGGGGCAGGCTTTCGGTTCCTTTTCCAGAATGTAAAGGAGCCCTAAGCATTCTGCTGGAACGCTGTGGCACCGGACGGACGCTGCACCTAGTTCGCCCTGGCTAACGCCAGAAGCTAAAGGTGCCGCTTGGCTTCGCCCCTGGTTATCGCGCAGAATACTAAGGGCTCCTAACATTCTTCCAACGGAACCGAAAGCCTGCCCCTCTCCCCTCCCTCCGGCTGGTTTTCCCAAGCTCTGGTTAAAAAACGCTGTGGGCATCATAGGCGTAAATGGGGCTATATGCAATGGGAGGGGGATAGGGCACATAAAAGCAAAAAACTTGCGGGCATATGTCAAGACACAGACTCTGTGCGGCAAAATCTGCTGTGGGACTTACAAAAAACTGCTTTGATGCGGCTTCTTTGTAATACAGCTCTGATGTGGAATAAAATAACTCTGTCATAGCTCCCACTTAATACAACTCTTATGGGATTCCCGCGTACTACAGTTCTAACGTGGTACTTTATAAAAACACTTTTATCATAGCTCCTACTTAACAGCCCTCATGGGGTTCCTGTGTAAAACAACTCTAATAGGCACTTACATTAACACCCCTGTCATAGCTCCTGCGCAAAACAACTCTCATGGGACTCCTGTATAATACAGTTCTAACGTGGCACTTCATAAAACACTTCTGTTATACCCCCTGCTTCATACACCTATCATGGAGTTTCTGTGCAAAAAAGCTCTGATTAGGCACTTACATTAAACATTTCTGTCATAGCTCCTGCTTAATAAAGCTCTCATGAGGTTCCTGTGTAAAACAACTCTAATGAGCACTCACATTAAACAGCTCTGCCATAGTTCGCGCAAAACACCTCTCATGCACCGCCTGCGCAAAACAACTCTTCCATGACCTACGTAAAACAGTCTGCTGTGGAACTTGTGAAAAACAGCCGGGAAAGGAGATTGGCGCGCCCGGCAGGTGCCTTTGGAAGAATATTTAGAAGCCCTTGGCATTCTGCGCAATAACCAGGGGCGAAGCCAAGCGGCACCTTTAGCTTCTGGCGTTAGCCAGGGCGAACTAGGTGCAGCGTCCGTCCGGTGCCACAGCGTCCCAGCAGAATGCCTAGGGCTTCTTAATATTCTGGAACGGACACCTGCCGGGCGCGCCAATCTCCTTTCCCAGCGTCCCCCTCTCACACCCCTCCCCACAACAGAAAAAATACCACCGAAAGCATCCTCCTCCCGTGGTATTTTTCCCAAAACCATATTTCCGTTTATTCTCAATCCATCATCAGTTCAATTTCCAAATCCCGCTCCACACCAAACTCTATAAAATCCGCCTTCCTCTGCCAGCCTCCACTAATCCAGCATCGCAAACGCCTCATCATCTGCCCGTTCAGGCACTTCCCCATCATAAGCAGGATCATCATAAGAACCTTCTTCATCCTCATACGCGTCCGCATCCTCAATCCCATCCGCATACGCCCGCATACCAGCCGCATCCGAAAATACCGGATGATCCGCTTCCTGCGGCAGCAGCTCATCATCCTCACTGTCCTCTAAAAACAGGTCATCCTCATCATCTTCGTCATCCATCGCAAACAGCGCCGTATGGTTATTCGACGTATCAGCACGTTCCGATGCGCCTGCGCCTTCCTCAAACTCCATAAAATCCTCTTCGCCAAACAGCACTTCCTGTTCGTTCACATCCGAGTCGAGCTTGATGCTGCGGTAGCGCTTCATCCCCGTACCCGCTGGAATCAGTTTTCCGATAATGACATTCTCTTTCAGCCCGATCAGCGGATCGATCTTGCCTTTGATCGCTGCTTCTGTCAGTACCTTTGTTGTCTCCTGGAACGAAGCCGCGGATAAGAACGAATTGGTCGCCAGGGACGCCTTTGTAATACCAAGCAGCACCTGTGCGCCTTCCGCCGGCTCCAGGCCTTCTTTTTCCAGCCTTTCGTTTGCATCTTCAAATTCCAGGTTGTCTACGAGCGTTCCCGGCAGGAAATCGGAGTCCCCGTTGTTTTCGATACGGATCTTCTTTAACATCTGGCGCACAATGACCTCGATATGCTTGTCGTTGATTTCCACACCCTGCAAACGGTATACTCGCTGCACCTCGCGCAGCAGGTAATCCTGCACGGCACGTACGCCCTTGATCTTTAAAATATCGTGCGGATTGACAGAACCTTCGGTCAGCTCATCTCCGGCTTCCAGCACAACCCCGTCCATTACTTTGATGCGGGAGCCGTATGGAATCAGATATGCCTTGGATTCGCCAGTCTCCTGGTTCGTTACGATAATCTCGCGTTTTTTCTTTGTATCTTTAATCGTAGCTACGCCGCCGAACTCGGTAATGATCGCAAGGCCCTTCGGCTTTCTTGCTTCAAAAAGCTCCTCGACACGAGGAAGGCCCTGTGTAATATCATCACCCGCAACACCGCCGGAGTGGAACGTACGCATCGTAAGCTGCGTGCCTGGTTCCCCGATGGACTGTGCCGCGATAATGCCGACTGCTTCGCCGACCTGTACGGACTGCCCCGTTGCCATATTCGTGCCGTAGCACTTTGCACAGACGCCGTCCAGAGAGCGGCATGTTAAAATTGTACGGATCTTTAATTTTGTAATCGGCTGCCCGTCTTTGTCCACGCCGATCTTCATGATCTTTTCCGCGCGTCTTGGCGTAATCATATGGTTTGCCTTGACCAGTACGTTTCCGTCCTTGTCGCAGACAGTCTCACACGAAAAGCGCCCGGTCAGGCGTTCCTGCAAGCCTTCGATCTCTTCCTTGCCGTCTGCAAATTCTGTAACTACCATGCCGGGAATCTCGCGGTCTTTTCCTTCGTTGCAGTCCAGTTCCCGCACAATCAGCTCCTGGGACACGTCTACAAGACGCCTTGTCAGATAACCGGAGTCCGCTGTACGCAGCGCCGTATCCGACATTCCCTTTCTTGCGCCGTGCGCAGACATAAAGTACTCCAATACGTCAAGCCCCTCACGGAAGTTTGACTTGATCGGCATCTCGATCGTACGTCCGGTCGTATCCGCCATCAGTCCACGCATACCTGCAAGCTGCTTGATCTGCTTATCGGAACCACGGGCGCCGGAATCTGCCATCATGAAAATATTGTTATATTTATCCAAACCGGACAGCAGCGCTCTCGTCAGCTCGTCATCCGTTTCTTTCCATACTTCTACAACTTCTTTGTAACGCTCTTCTTCTGTAATTAAGCCACGCTTATACTGCTTGGTGATCCTGTCCACCGTATTCTGCGCTTCGTTAATCAGCTCCGGCTTCTGCGGCGGCACTGTCATATCGGAAATAGATACGGTCATTGCTGCCCTTGTCGAGTATTTATAGCCCATCGACTTAATATCATCGAGCACCTCCGCTGTTTTGGTAGCGCCATGCACGTTGATAACCTTTTCCAGAATCTGCTTGAGCTGTTTTTTTGCCACGTGAAAATCTACTTCCAAAAGCAGCTCGTTTTCAGGATCGCTGCGGTCTACAAAACCCAGATCCTGCGGGATAATCTCGTTAAAAATAAATCTTCCAAGCGTAGATTCAATCGTACCTGTATTTACTGTCCCGTCCGGCTGTTTTTTGCTGACGCGCACATGAATCCGGCTGTGCAGCGTACAAGCCTGGTTTTCATAAGCAAGAATCGCTTCGTTTACATTTTTGTAATACGCGCCTTCGCCAAGAGAGCCTGGGCGCTCCTGCGTCAGATAGTAAATGCCAAGCACCATATCCTGTGAAGGTACCGCAACCGGGCCGCCGTCCGACGGCTTTAACAGGTTGTTCGGCGACAGCAGCATAAATCGGCACTCTGCCTGCGCTTCCTGCGACAGCGGAAGGTGTGCAGCCATCTGGTCGCCGTCAAAGTCCGCATTGTAAGCAGTACATACAAGCGGATGCAGCTTGATCGCTTTTCCTTCGACCAGAATCGGCTCAAATGCCTGAATGCCAAGTCGATGCAGCGTAGGAGCACGGTTTAGCATAACTGGATGCTCTTTGATGACCTCCTCCAGCACATCCCATACTTCGGTCTGCAAACGCTCTACCATCTTTTTCGCACTCTTGATATTGTGCGCTGTCCCGTTCGACACGAGCTCTTTCATTACAAACGGCTTAAACAGCTCGATCGCCATTTCCTTTGGCAAACCGCACTGATAGATTTTCAGCTCCGGGCCTACGACGATAACCGAACGCCCGGAATAGTCCACACGTTTTCCTAACAGGTTCTGTCTGAAACGGCCGCCCTTGCCCTTTAACATATCGGACAGGGATTTCAGCGCACGGTTTCCAGGCCCTGTTACTGGGCGCCCACGCCTGCCGTTGTCAATCAGCGCGTCTACTGCTTCCTGGAGCATCCGCTTTTCGTTGCGCACGATAATATCCGGCGCTCCCAGCTCTAACAGCCTGCGCAGACGGTTGTTGCGGTTGATAATCCTTCTGTACAAGTCATTTAAGTCGGACGTTGCAAAACGCCCGCCGTCTAGCTGCACCATCGGGCGCAGGTCCGGCGGCAGCACTGGAATTACCGTCATAATCATCCACTCCGGCTTGTTTCCAGACTCGTAAAACGCGTCTACCACTTCCAGCCTTTTGATAATCCTGGCACGCTTCTGCCCGGTCGCGTCTTTCAGCGCCGCCTTTAACGATACGGAATCCTTTTCCAGATCGATCGCCTGCAACAGCTCTAAAATGGACTCCGCGCCCATGCCGACACGGAACGCGCTGCCATATTTTTCTCTTGCTTCCTGATACTCATTTTCCGATAATACCTGCTTGTAGCTCAGCTCCGTCGTCCCTGGATCAAGCACGATATAAGACGCAAAATACAGCACCTTTTCCAAGGTTCTTGGAGACAAGTCCAGGATCAGCCCCATACGGCTTGGGATGCCTTTAAAATACCAGATATGGGAAACAGGAGCCGCCAGCTCAATATGCCCCATACGCTCTCTGCGGACGCTTGCCTTTGTGATCTCAACGCCGCACCGGTCGCAGACAACGCCCTTATACCGGATCTTTTTATACTTCCCGCAGTGGCATTCCCAGTCCTTGGACGGCCCGAAGATCTTCTCACAGTACAATCCGTCCTTTTCCGGCTTCAAGGTTCTGTAATTGATCGTCTCCGGCTTTTTTACTTCCCCTTTCGACCACTCTCTGATTTTTTCCGGCGAGGCCAGACCAATCTGGATCGCATCAAACTGAATTGGCTGATTGGTTTCTTCATTCATTATCTCTGACATATATGGCACTCCCTTCTATTCCATATCTGAACCGTCGTCTTCATCAAAATCCTCTGCAAAAATTGAAATAGAATCATCTTCATCTTCTTCCAGCTCGTCATCTTCCGCATCTACAAGCTCTTCGCTCTCTGCATCGAATTCCTTTTTGGAAAATCCCATTTTGCTGAAAGATTCGTTGCTTTCAAACGCAAAATCCTTATCTCCTGAAATAATCGAATTCAAATCGGTGTTCCCATATTCACTTGTTTCCATCAACTGTACTTCGTTGCGGTATTCATCCAGCACCCTGACATCCAGCGCGAGCGACTGCAATTCTTTCAGCAGCACCTTAAAGGATTCAGGAATCCCAGGCTCCGGTATATTTTCCCCTTTGATAATCGCCTCATACGTCTTGACACGCCCAACGACGTCGTCCGACTTCACGGTCAGGATCTCCTGCAATGTATACGACGCGCCGTACGCTTCGAGCGCCCATACTTCCATCTCCCCAAAACGCTGTCCGCCGAACTGCGCTTTTCCGCCGAGCGGCTGCTGTGTTACAAGGGAATACGGGCCAGTGGAGCGCGCATGGATCTTGTCGTCTACAAGGTGATGCAGCTTTAAATAGTGCATGTGCCCAATCGTGACCGGAGAATCAAAATATTCCCCGGTACGCCCGTCACGCAGCCGCACCTTTCCGTCTCTGGAGATCGGTACGCCTTTCCATACTTCCCTGTGGTCCCTGTGGTCTGATAAATACCGAATCACATCCTCACGAAGCTCGTCTTTGTACTTCTCTTCAAAGTCTTCCCATTCCATGTTGACATAATCATTTGCAAGCTCCAGCGTATCCTGGATATCTACTTCTCTCGCGCCGTCAAACACCGGCGTCTCTATATTAAAGCCAAGCGCTTTTGCGGCAAGGCTTAAATGAATCTCCAATACCTGCCCGATATTCATACGCGACGGCACGCCCAGAGGATTCAATACGATATCCAGCGGGCGTCCATTCGGCAGAAACGGCATATCTTCCACAGGCAGCACACGGGAAACCACACCCTTGTTTCCATGACGGCCCGCCATCTTATCCCCTACCGAGATCTTTCTCTTCTGCGCGATATAAATGCGGACTGCCTGATTCACGCCAGGCGACAGTTCATCGCCGTTATCTCTTGTAAATACTTTCGCGTCTACGACAATCCCGTATTCACCGTGCGGGACTTTTAAGGACGTATCTCTGACTTCTCTCGCCTTCTCGCCGAAAATCGCACGCAGCAGGCGTTCTTCTGCCGTCAGCTCTGTCTCGCCTTTCGGCGTTACTTTACCGACTAGGATATCGCCGGCGCGCACTTCCGCACCGATACGGATAATTCCCCGTTCATCCAGGTCTTTTAACGCATCGTCGCCGACGCCAGGCACGTCTCTTGTAATTTCTTCCGGCCCAAGCTTCGTATCACGCGCTTCAGCCTCGTATTCTTCTATATGAATGGACGTATAGACATCATCCTGTACTAATCGTTCGCTTAATAATACAGCATCCTCGTAATTGTAGCCTTCCCAGGTCATAAAGCCGATCAGAGGGTTTTTGCCGAGCGCCAGCTCTCCCATAGAGGTAGACGGGCCGTCTGCAATCACTTCATTCTCTTCTACATGCTCGCCCTTAAATACAATCGGACGCTGGTTATAGCAGTTACTCTGGTTGCTTCTTGTAAACTTCGACAAGCGGTACGTGCTTAACGTGCCGTCGTCGTTGCGGATCTTGATTTCGTTGGATACGGAGCTTTCCACCGTCCCGGCTTTTTTTGCCACGACACAGACGCCGGAGTCCACGGCTGCCTTCGGTTCCATACCCGTTCCGACAACAGGCGCTTCGGTCGTAAGCAGCGGCACTGCCTGACGCTGCATGTTTGATCCCATCAGCGCGCGGTTCGCATCGTCATTCTGCAAAAACGGGATCAGCGCCGTAGCTACTGAAAACACCATCTTTGGAGACACGTCCATATAGTCGAACATCGTCTTGTCATATTCCTGTGTCTCTTCCAAATACCTGCCGGATACGGAATTACGGACAAAATGGCCGTTTTCATCCAGCTTTTCATTCGCCTGCGCCACATGGTAATTATCTTCCTCGTCCGCCGTCATATATACAACGTCCTCGGTAACCCTCGGATTTTTCGGGTCAGATTTATCAATCTTACGGTACGGCGCTTCCACAAATCCATACTCATTAATTCTCGCATAGCAGGCAAGCGAGTTAATCAGTCCGATGTTCGGGCCTTCAGGCGTCTCAATCGGGCACATTCTTCCGTAGTGGGAATAATGCACGTCACGCACCTCAAACCCGGCACGGTCTCTCGACAAACCGCCCGGCCCCAATGCAGACAGACGCCTCTTATGCGTCAGCTCGCCGAGCGGGTTATTCTGATCCATAAACTGAGATAACTGTGAAGAACCAAAAAACTCCTTCACCGCTGCCGTTACCGGCTTAATATTAATCAGGCTCTGCGGGGAAATCCCTTCCAGATCCTGCGTCGTCATACGCTCCCGCACGACTCTTTCCAAACGTGACAAGCCGATCCGGTACTGGTTCTGTAGCAGCTCTCCGACTGCACGGATACGGCGGTTGCCCAGGTGGTCGATATCGTCGTCGCTGCCGATCTCCCACTCCAGATGCATATTATAATTGATCGACGCAAAAATATCTTCTTTTGTAATATGCTTCGGGATAAGCAGGTTCATATTTTTGCGAAATACTGCCTTTAACTCCTCGTCGTCAGCGCCTTCGTTTTCTTCCAGCAGCTTTTTCAGCGCCGGATAGTACACAAGCTCGCGGATGCCGATTTCATTCGGATCAAGCTGCGGGCACCAGACACTGAAATCTACCATCATCGAGGACAATACCTTGACATTCCTCTCCTCTGTCTGAATCCAGACATACGGAATCGCGGCGTTCTGGATCTTCTCCGCCGCTTCGCGGGACAAGGTCGTCCCTGCTTGCAGCTCGATCACCTCGCCTGTCTCCGGGTCTGGGAATGACACAGCCTCGGAAAGCACCTGCCCCTTTAAACGGTTTTTAAAATGAAGCTTTTTATTAAATTTATAACGTCCGACCTTTGCCAGATCATATCTTCTCGGATCAAAAAACATCGCTGTAATCAGGCTTTCCGCACTGTCTACAGTGAGCGGCTCACCCGGACGGATTTTTTTATACAGCTCTAACAAGCCCTGTTCATAATTTGTCGCAACATCTTTTCCAAAGCTTGCCACGATCTTTGGCTCTTCCCCAAATAAATCTATAATCTCCTGATTTGTCCCAACACCAAGTGCGCGAACGAGTACTGTAATTGGAACCTTTCTTGTCCGGTCTACGCGGACATAAAATACGTCATTGGAGTCCGTCTCGTATTCCAACCATGCGCCACGGTTTGGAATAACGGTACAGGAATATAAAGTCTTACCTACCTTGTCATGAGAAATCGCATAATAAATGCCAGGAGAACGTACTAACTGACTAACAATTACACGTTCCGCGCCATTAATTACAAACGTACCTGTCTCAGTCATCAACGGCAGATCGCCCATAAAGATCTCATGGTCATTGATCTCGCCATTTTCTTTGTTATACAGTCTGACTTTTACTTTCAAAGGAGCCGCATAAGTCGCATCCCGCTCTTTACATTCTGGAATCGTATATTTCACATCATCCTCGCACAATGTAAAGTCAATGAAATCCAGACTCAGATGCCCGCTGTAATCGGAAATCGGAGAGATGTCTGCAAACACTTCCTTGAGTCCTTCTTTTAAGAACCACTGATAGGAGTCTTTTTGGACTTCGATCAGATTCGGCATTTCCAGAACCTCTTTTTGTCTCGAGTAACTCATACGTATACCTCTGCCAGTATTTACCGGACGTATTCTGTTCTTCTCCATATGACGTTTCACCTCTCGTTCTTTATTTTAACAAAAAAGCACATTTAGATATGGGCTGCATCTTTACTACAATATGTTGTTATTGCAAAAAGGCGCAAAAAAGCCAATTAGCACAATAAGTGCAACGTATATGATAGCACAAGTCCCCCCTGTTCGTCAAGGATTTTTTCCAGAATTTTTCGCGTATAAAAAAGGCAGTCCCCACAGGAACCGCCTTTTTCTTTCGTATTCTCTTATTTTAATGTAACCTTTGCGCCTTCTGCTTCCAGTTTTGCTTTCAGCTCTTCTGCGGAAGCCTTATCAGCCTGCTCTTTTACTACCTTCGGAGCGTTGTCTACTACTTCCTTTGCTTCCTTTAAGCCAAGGCCGGTAGCTTCACGAACAACTTTAATAACCTTAACCTTGTTCGGGCCAACTTCTGTCAGCTCTACATCAAATTCTGTCTTTTCTTCTGCTGCTTCTGCTGCGCCGCCTGCTGCTGCAACTACAACGCCTGCTGCTGCGGATACGCCAAATTCTTCTTCACATGCTTTTACTAAATCATTTAACTCTAATACGGTTAAGCCTTTGATTACCTCAATGATCTCAGCTGTAGTCATTTTTCATTCCTCCTAATTTCATCAATGATCTGGTTGATACGCTGCCTGCGGCTCTGGCAATCCAGCGTATTTGATCACTGCCTGACAAAGCCAGACAGTAATAAAACTTTGTTTTTAAGCCTCCGCCGGAGCTTCTGCTTCCGGTGCCTGTGCTTCTGCCACAGCAGCTTCGCCTTCGCCATCTTTCTCTGCAATCTGCTTGATCACACGAGCAAAGTTGGTAATCGGAGACTGGAAGCTTCCAAGCAGTCTGGACAGCAGTTCTTCTCTGGACGGAATGCTGGAAATCTCTTTCATTGCTTCCGTATCATAGAAATTGCCTTCTACAACGCCTGCCTTGATCTCCAACGCCGGAGCAGTCTTGGCGAATTTTGCAAGGATTCTTGCCGGAGCAGTCGCGTCATCTTTGGAAATAGCGATTGCGTTCGGGCCTTCCAGGGAATCTGTCAGGCTTTCAAATTCCGTCCCTTTAAAAGCAAAATTCATCAATGTATTTTTGTATACCTTGTAAGTGATGCCTGCTTCTCTTAACTCTCTGCGAAGCTGGGTATCCTGTGCAACGGTAAGGCCGCGGTAATCGACGATTACAACTGACTGTGCATCCTTGATATTATCAGCAATTTCCTGCACGATCGGCTGCTTTAATTCTACTTTTGCCACGAATGAGCACCTCCTTTATTTATTTGATTGCCCAAAAGAAAACCTCCCTGCAAAAGACAGGGAGGTGTGTAATCTCATTCACAGACCGGCCCGCGCAGCGTGCGCAGTCCACATCTGAAATAAACTCCTCGGCAGGCCAATGCTGTCTGCATGGTTACGCCTTACGGCACCTGCTGTCTTCGGCAATACGCTACATATTATAATATCATTGTGATCTATTTGTCAACAATTATTTTGTAAGGCTTGCGACATTGATTTTCACGCCAGGCCCCATCGTAGAAGCAACGGTACAGCTTCTGATATACTGGCCCTTTAAAGCGCTCGGCCTTGCTTTAATAACTGCATCCATAAGGCTCTGGAAGTTGTCCGCTAACTGTTCTTCGGTAAAGGATGCTTTTCCAATCGGCACATGGATAATATTTGCCTTGTCTAATCTATATTCAATCTTACCTGCTTTAATATCGTTGATGGCTTTTGTAACATCCATTGTTACAGTACCAGCCTTCGGGTTCGGCATTAAGCCTTTCGGCCCCAGCACACGTCCCAGACGCCCAACAACACCCATCATATCAGGGGTAGCTACAACAACGTCAAAATCCAGCCAGCCGTCGTTTTGGATCTTTGGAATCAGTTCTTCTCCACCGACATAATCTGCGCCTGCTGCCTGTGCTTCATCCAGCTTTACGCCTTTTGCAAATACAAGCACTTTTACAGATTTTCCCGTACCATGCGGCAGGACTACGGCACCACGTACCTGCTGTTCTGCGTGACGGCCGTCACATCCGGTCTTGATATGCACTTCTATTGTCTCGTCAAATTTAGAAGTCGCTGTCTTTTTTGCAAGTGCAAGCGCTTCGGCAGATTCGTACAGATTGGATCTGTCTACCTGCTTTGCAAGCTCCTGATACTTCTTACTTCTTTTCATGATCATTACCTCCTAGTGGTTATAGCGGGAAGTATCCCCCTCCCACGATAAAGTATTATATTTGTCTTAAATTATTTGCCTAAGTCTTTTTTCGTTACTCTTCTACAAGTACGCCCATGCTTCTTGCTGTACCTGCGATCATGCTCATTGCCGCTTCTACGGATGCTGCATTCAAATCCGGCATTTTTAACTCTGCGATCTCTTGCAGTTTTGCCTTTGTAATCGTAGCAACCTTGTCCTTGTTTGGAACCGCGGAACCGCTCTTGATATTACATGCCTTTTTAATTAAAACCGCTGCCGGCGGTGTCTTTGTGATAAAACTAAAGCTGCGGTCAGCATATACGGTAATTACAACCGGGATAATCGTATCTCCCTGGTCTGCTGTCCTGGCATTAAACTGCTTTGTAAACTCAACGATATTAACACCATGCTGACCAAGAGCAGGTCCAACAGGTGGTGCCGGAGTTGCTTTTCCGGCAGGAATCTGCAACTTAATATATCCTTCTACTTTCTTTGCCATTTTGGTCGCCTCCTAAACGTTTGATAGCTTGTCTATAGCTTCTTTACTTCTGCGAAACTTATTTCTACCGGTGTTTCGCGACCGAATAAATCGACATTGATTGTCACAATCTGTTTGTTGTGGTTCATATTCTGAATCACACCGACCGTATCCTTCCAGACACCGCCGATGACTGTGACGGTATCGCCTTCTTCAAAATCTACCACCACTTCTTCAGATTTGATTCCCAATGGACGCATTTCTGCTTCCGTGAGCGGCACCGGCTTCGATCCCGGACCAACAAATCCGGTCACACCCCTGGTATTTCTGACTACGTACCAAGTGTCATCATTCATTACCATGTTAATGAGGACGTAGCCCGGAAACATCTTCTTTTGAACCTGCTTTTTCGCACCATTCTTCAATTCAACAACTTCCTGCATCGGAACTCTGACTTCAAGAATCTGATCTTCAAGATGTCTGTTTTCAATTGTTTTATCAATGTTCGCCTTGACCTTATTCTCATAACCCGAATAGGTATGAACGACATACCAGTTCGTTTCTGCCATCCTCGCTCCTCCTTATAAATTCACCAGGAAATCAACACCATACTGAATTACAAAATCCAGCAGAGCAATCATCACACCTAAAATGACTGATACTACGACAACGGCTGTTGTCTCTTTGGCAAGCTGTTCTTTTGTCGGCCATATGATTTTGGCAAATTCGGCCTTAAGACCGGTTAACCAGCCCGACTTTTGGGTTTCTATTTCTTTTTCTTTTCCCATTCTACTTGTCACTTCCTTTGCTCCATCCGAACTATTTGGTTTCCTTGTGTAAAGTATGCTTTCTGCAAAATCTGCAATACTTTTTGGTCTCCATTCGATCAGGATGAGTTTTCTTATCCTTTGTCATGTTGTAATTACGCTGCTTGCATTCTGTACATGCCAATGTAATTCTTGTGCGCACAACTTCCACCTCCATTAAATTCTTTAATTTTAGGCATAAAAAAAAGACCTACTTCCATCGCCCACTAAGAATAGCACGATTTTGCCCATTCGTCAACATCTTTCTTGAAAAATTTATACAGGCTGGCATATAAAGCAAATCTGTTTTTTCTCCGATATTAATATGTATAACAGATAATCTAAATAGGGGCTAATATGGATTATCTGCGTAGTTTAATCTCACGACACCATGCAACAGGAAACGGATTTCACGAACAGATCAAGGAGGAAGAAAATGAGCATAGCAGGAATCAGCTCTTCGCAGGGCATCCTATCCTCTCGCGACAGTTATGAACACAACATCAAAAAACAGATTACTGCGCTTGAGGACAAAATGGAGACTATCTCCAATGACGACGAAAAGCCAGCCGAAGAAAAAAAGAAAGAAAAGCAGGCTGCACAAGAGCAGCTCCAAAATTTAAACCAGGAATTAAGAGAATACCAGCTCCGCAAGCGCCAGGAAGAAGCCGAAAAAAAACGCGAAGCCGTCAAAGAAGCGCTTGCATCGGCAAATGACGATCAGCAGCCAGAAACAGAATCAGAAGAGGAAGAACTGCCGCTTTACAAAGGGCTGCGCGGCGAAGAAGCCGGTATTATGATTACGCTCTCCACAGCAAACGAGCAGCTTGCCGGCATGGTGCGGGTACGCAAAAACCTGGAAGGGAAACAGCGCACCGCAGACACCGAAGAAGAAAAAGCCGAGCTGCAAAAAAAGATCGACCGTGTCTCAAGAGGAATCGGGCAGAAAGTATCCTCCACCAAGCAGGCCGTATCCGACATGCGCAATAAAATTACCTCTGACGATACACAGGGAAAGCCAAAGCAAACCCAGCCAAATACAACTAAAAAACAGGAAGAAGTGTTCTGGGCAGATACCAAACCATCCTCTGCGGAAAAAGCTGCCGCTTCCAAACAAACCGCACTGCACAGCGGCAAAAACAAGCTGTTCCATGACAATGTTTCTTTCCATGTAAAATAAATATCATAACAAACCAATAACAACATGAAATATTTTTTCTGGAAAGTATAATAAATATCCGTATATTTTCCGATAAACATATTAAATGGATTTAATATGCCCATGCAGCTACAACTGCAATTTCACGGAAGAAAGGAGGGGCTTTTTTATGGCATCACTGATTAATTCTGCCTATGATTATTATTTAAACACCTATGGCTCACAGCAGGCATCACGCTATGATTCTCATAGGATGGAAGATTTACGAAACACCGTCAATAAAATAAAAAAATTGAATAAAGAATCTCCTCTCTATAAAATTAAAATCTCTGGCGACGTCCAGAAATTTGCAATTGATATCAAGGAGAACGCAAGAAGCATCAAAAACATCGTTGCATCCTTTTCCGAGGACGAAGCAGGCATCGGCGCTGCATTTGAGAAAAAAATAGCCATATCCAGCAACCCGCAGGCCGCAACAGCGGAATATATCGGCGACAGCGCTTCCCTTACGGAAAGCGAAGGCTTTGAACTCGAAATCATGCAGTTAGCTTCCCCGCAGACAAATATCGGTAATTTTCTGAAACGAGACGAATACGATTTTTTGCCAGGCAGCTATTCCTTTGACCTGAATATGAACTCCAATTCTTATGAGTTTCAGTACAACATTAATGTCGGCGACACCAATGAAGAAGTGCTGCAAAAGCTTGCCCGCCTGGTAAACAACGCGCATATCGGCTTAAAAGCAGACGTGCTGAACGGTTCCCAGGAAATGACCGCTTTACGCCTGGAATCCAAGCAGACCGGGCTTGCCCAGGATGAAACCTCGCTGTTTCGCATTGTACCTGAAAATACACACGAATCACGCCAGGCAATGCAGATCCTTGGCATCGACTCCGTTGCAGCTATGGCAGAAAATTCATCGTTTTTGTTAAACGGGACGAAGCACAGCTCGTACTCTAACACATTTACGATAAACAATGTATTTTCCATCACGCTCAACGATGTCACACCGCCAAACGAGCCTGTGAAAATCGGATTCAAGCCAGGTGCGGAAGCCGTTACGGACGATATCCAGTCATTAGTAGATTCCTTTAACTCCATGATACGGATCGCGGAAAACCATTCCGGTATGCCGGCATCCAACGAAAAACTGTTAAAAGATATGGGCAACGTCGCAAAAACATTCTCCTCTTCCCTAAACCCGATCGGGCTTTTCGTATCGGACAAGGGAATGATTGATGTAGACCGCTCCAAGCTGACAGAATCCGTCGTATCCGAGGACGCAGACCTGAATATCGGCGTTTTAAACCGTTTTAAGGACGCTATCGGCAGAAAAGCAGATGAGGCTTCCTTAGACCCTATGAACTATGTAAAAAAAGTGCTCGTGACATACAAAAATCCTATTTCTGATAAGAACCTTGTGTGCCCGTATATTACTTCCATCTATTCTGGAATGATGGTAGATCGGATATGTTGATGAAAAAATCTTATATGGATATGAAAAAGGCTATAGTATTTGACAGTGAAAATTTTTCTGTCAGA
Organism: uncultured Eubacterium sp.; assembly: GCA_947090545.1. Lineage (GTDB taxonomy): Bacteria > Bacillota > Clostridia > Lachnospirales > Lachnospiraceae > Eubacterium_J. Next base: position 20,329 of record CAMUPC010000059.1, read on the forward strand.
TATTATAGCTTTTCTTGTTGCAAATATGAGAACCATCTTCAAACAATACTTTATTTTTCCCGTTGCATTTTTTGAGAAAGGGACGCTGGAGGAAGGGGCGCGGGGCTTGCTTCCTGTTCCGG
>CAMUPC010000060.1 GCA_947090545.1 uncultured Eubacterium sp.
TAAGCCAGGGCGAACTAGGTGCCGCGCCCGGACGGTGCCACAGCTTCCCGCAGGACGCTTAGGGCTTCTTAACCTTCTGGAACGGACGCAGCCAGGGCGTGCCAATCCCCTCTCCCAGCGTCCCCACATACAAAAAAAACAACCACCCACAACATAAAAACTGCCCAGATCCAGGAATCCACTTCCCTTCCTCCAAGCAGTCTCAGCTTTCGTAATACATACCAAACACATTTCTCATTTTCTCTATCAACACAGATGCATGTCCAACTACTATGTATGCCTTTACTTTTTCGGGTTCTGCAAAAATCCCGGTATCTTAATATCCTTCACCGGAACCGTACTCTCCGGCTTCTTCGGCTTATTAATCCCATACAGATTCTGCTGCACCGTATCCGCACCTGTGCCCGCTGTATTCATACCGCCAAACCCGCCTCCGGCTACCGGGCTCTGTACTGCGGCACTGCGTCCAGGAAACGGCGTCGGCGCCGGACGGCTTGCCGTGCCTGTGTTCGCATACTTAAGCCCCGGCATACCAGGCATCAGCGACGGCTTTGGCTTGCTCTCCACATCTTCAATGCCTGTCGCAATCACCGTAATTGTCGCTTCATCAGACCTGGACTCATCATATTTCGCACCGAAAATAATATTAGCATTCTCACCTACCAAGTCACGCACATAGCCGACCGCATCGTTGGCATCCAGCAGCGAGATCGCGCCGGAAATATTAATAATTACATGCGTGGCGCCGCAGATATCCGTATCCAGCAACGGAGAAGATACGGCAAGCTTGACCGCTTCAATCGCCTTCTCATCGCCTTTTGACATGCCGATGCCGATATGCGCCAGCCCCTTATCCTTCATAACCGTCTGCACATCCGCAAAGTCCAGGTTAATCAAAGCCGGCAGGTTAATCAGGTCGGTAATGCCCTGTACGCCCTGCTGCAATACCTCGTCCGCCTTTTTTAAAGCATCCGGCATTGTCGTCCTGCGGTCTACGATCTCAAGCAGCTTGTCGTTTGGAATCACAATCAGCGTGTCCACGCCTTCCTTTAACCGCTCAATCCCGGAGATCGCATTGACCATGCGTGCTTTTGCCTCAAACGTAAACGGCTTTGTCACAACGCCTACGGTTAAAATACCCTTGTCCTTGGCGATCTTTGCTACAACCGGAGCCGCGCCTGTCCCAGTTCCGCCGCCCATGCCGCACGTCACAAAGATCATGTCCGCTCCTTCCACGACAGCCGACAGCTCTTCCGCACTCTCCTCTGCCGCCTTCATGCCTACTTCCGGGTCTGCGCCTGCACCGAGCCCTTTCGTCAGCTTTTCTCCGATCTGGATCAGCGTCGGCGCCTTGCACAGCATTAACGCCTGTTTATCTGTATTTACCCCGACGAATTCCACACCGCCGATATTTTCATCAATCATTCTATTTACTGCATTGTTACCTGCTCCACCGACCCCGATAACAATGATCTTTGCACTGGAATCTGCTTCTGTTGTTGTAATCTCAAGCAAAGGTAATACCTCCTTAATTTATACATTATCCCGTGTCTGCTTACCCAGGACACAAAAATATAACTTCTGATTTCTATAATATTATTTTTTTCACATGAAATCAACCAGTTTTTTGAAAAAATATCAAATTTTACCTGGAAACCTGTCTAATCCGGTTCAAAAATAATATCCGTCGTTAAAGGTGTCCAGTTTTCCAGATGCAGTGTCCCCTTTTTCCCGCTTAGCTTCGGTATAATTGCATCCAGCCGCATCACTTTTTCCACCAGGTATTCGTCATCTCCGATTTCCGCCCGTATTTTGCCGAAATCCGCCGACAGCGTGCGGTCCTCATAAAAAGCGATCGTTTTCGGCACCAGTTCATATTTGGCAAGCTGCTGTGAAAAAATCAGCAGCATCGAAAGCGCCTGCTCGTCATCTAAGTTCAGCTTTTCATAGACGACGACCTTGCGGCACTCAATCCCGTCGACTTTTGGCACATGTGCGATCTGTCTTTTGGATATTTCGACTACAAACCCATCCTTGTCAAAATAGACGTTTTGGTTATTCGCCTCGATGTAGCCGACCATTGCCTTTTCATATACTTTGACCTCGATCGCGTTCGGTGAAAGCATCTTGATCTCCATTTCGTCGATAAACGGGATCTCTTCCGTCTGGAACAGCTTGTATTTTAACACCACATACAGCGTATTCCAGGAATATTCATCGCTCAGCACACTGTCCTTGATCTGCTGGTTCGTATACAGCTCGTTTCCGCTTACCTTTACATTTTTTAGCTGAAACCCTGTAATCCCGATCAGGACTGCAACCGCGGCAAGAAATAAGCAGATCAGCACGCCCAGCAAAAGCTTCTTTTTTTTCGCCCGCTTCTTTCGGTTTTTTCTAATCATGGCTACTACCTTCCAGACGGATTCCCCTCGATACGCTTAACGCCAGCCCCATCTCCGCAAGCAGGAAGCTGGTCGACGTCCCGCCGTAGCTGATAAACGGCAGCGTAATACCGGTATTTGGAATCGTATTTGTTACAACGGAAATATTCAAGATCACCTGGATCGCAATATGCGCCATAATCCCGGACACAATCAGCGCACCATACAGGTCTGCCGCATTGTTGGCAATGACCATCATCCGCCAGATCATCAGCAAAAACAAAAGGATCACGCAGACAGCGCCAAACAGCCCCAGCTCCTCGCAGATAATCGAAAAAATCATATCGTTCTGCGCTTCCGGCACAAACCCCAGCTTTTGCATACTCTGGCCCAGCCCTTTGCCGAACAGCCCGCCGGAGCCGATCGCATACAGCCCCTGGATCGTCTGGAACGCCGTATCGGTCGTAAATTCCTCTGGATGCAGCCATGCCTTGATACGCTTCATACGATAGCCCGCCGCCATAATAAACAAAGCGCCTCCGCCGACCACGCCAACGACTACCATAGCGATAAACTGTCCGAACTTCGGGCTTGCCACAAACGTTATAACTACGGCAATTCCCATAATAATAATACCTGTACTTAAGTTTTCATACGCTACGATCACAAAGATCGGCACAATCATCAGCATGACCTTCATCAGATTCATAAACTTCCCGATCTGCTTTGGAATCCGGCATACCAGCCCGGACAAAAATAAGATCATCGCAAGCTTCGCAAGCTCCGACGGCTGAAAGCTCAAAGGGCCGAGCGGCAGCCAGCGGGAGGAGCCTTTTGCTTCGTTTCCGATCCCCGGGATCAGAACAACCGCACAAAGCCCAAAGGCAAGCAGATAGGCAAGGTTTCCAAAATGAATCCATACATGGTAATCGATCTTGGATATAACGATCATCGCAGCCAGCCCAAGCGCCACAGCAAGTCCCTGGCGCCTTAAATAATGCAGCGGATCACCGTATTTTTCATTCGCGCCGTACGCGCTGACGCTGTACAGCATGACAAGGCCAAAGCCAAGCAAAAAAATTACCAGAAAAAACAGACTATAATCACAATATTTGATTTTCTTTTGTTTCGTCCTGTTTCGTCTGCCCACTCTAACAACTCCTGATTTTTGTTTTCCATCAGTCCGGCTGTACCAGCCGCAGGCTCCCTGCCTGGCGCCGGAATCCTTTGTACTCCCATCCGTCCCTTATGTCAGCCGCTTTACTGTCTGTGGCTTCGTACGAGTTCCTTAAAAATGTCCCCTCTCTTTTCATAATTTGGAAACATATCCCAGCTTGCACACGCAGGAGACAATAAAACGGCATCACCCGGACGCGCATTGCTGCGGCAGTATGTGACGGCTTCCTCCAGGGATTCACACATCACAACATCTGTAAATCCTTTTTGAACCGCTTCCTTTGCAATTTTTTCTTTGGTTTCTCCAAGCAGCACGAGTTTTACCACTTTGCCGTCAAAGGCGTCGATCCAATCCCCGTATTCTGACTGTTTGTCATAGCCCCCGCCAATCAGCCAGGTCGGACGCTCCATCGCGCGGATGCCCTTGATCGCGGCATCTGGATTGGTCGCCTTGGAATCATTATAATAACGGACGCCCGCTATTTCTTCCACATATTCTATTCTATGCGCGACCGCCCGGAAAATTTTCAATACTTCCCTGATTTTTTCAAACGGGACGCCAAGCGCATGTGCCACAGCCGCGGCAGCCATGATATTTTCATAGTTATGCGTTCCGAGCAGGTTACATTCGCCAGTGTCCGCAACGGCATGTATCCCGTCCGCAACGGCGCAGCAGATTCTGCCGTTTTCCAGATAAAACCCGCGCTCCAGCTTGCGTACGCTGCTAAAATAAATGACGTTTAAACGGTTTTCCAGCGTTTTTCCAAACGCGCGCAGCGCCTCATCCTCATAATTGAGCACACATACCTGCCCGGGCTTTTGATTTTTCGTGATAGATTCTTTTATCTTAATATAACATTCCATTGAATGATGCCTGTTTAAATGGTCAGGCGTAATATTTAAAATCGCCGATACATCCGGGCAAAACGTGTCTGCCGTTTCTAGCTGAAAGCTGCTGATCTCCGCAGCCGTCACCGTTTCGTCTGTCATCTGCTCTGCCAGCGACGTATACGGAATCCCGATATTGCCGACCACCTTGACATCTGCAAAATAGCTTTTTAACATCTCACCGACAAGCGCGGTCGTCGTCGTCTTGCCGTTTGTACCCGTAATCGCGGCAATCCTGCCCCTGGCGCACCGGTAAGCAAGCTCAATCTCGCCCCAGATCTTAACGCCGCATTTTTTCAGCTCCTCCACAAGCGGGAGATCCACAGGCACCCCAGGGCTTAGTACCGCAATGTCATATGGCGGGGCACCCTGTCCGTCCGCGGCAGCATGGCACTGCTTTAAAACCTGCTCTGTGCCAGCCGCTCCAAGCAGCACCGGCACGTGCTCAAATGCTTTTGATTTTGCACGCACATCTGCCTCGCACAATTTTTCACTGCTGTCATATAATATGATATCCGCACCCCTGCCAATCAGCAGCAGCGCCGCGGCAGTCCCGCTTATCCCGGTACCAGCCACGAGCACCCTCGTTCCTTTTAGCTCCATTGTAATCATTCCTTCCTGCTGTTTATAAGCCCATATAAGCGATCAGGCATAAAATCGTAGTCACAATCGAAAATACCGCAACGACCCGTGTCTCCGACCATCCTCCCAGCTCAAAATGGTGGTGGATCGGCGCCATACGGAAAAACCGTTTGCCATGGGTCATTTTAAAATAGCCTACCTGGATCATCACCGATAAAATCTCGATCCAGTAAATCAGCCCGACAATCAAAATAAACATCGGCATCTGCATCATATACGCCGTAGCAGCCACAAAGCCACCGAGCGCCAGCGACCCGGTATCTCCCATAAACACACTTGCCGGGTAGACGTTAAACAGCAAAAACCCAAGCAGCGCGCCCACAACGGCACACGTAACCGGCTCAATGCCGCTGTTCGTGCCGACGGCAACGACGGTAAAAAACGTTGCGATCAGCACCGTTACGCTAGAAGCAAGCCCGTCTAAGCCGTCTGTAAAATTCGCCCCGTTCACCGTCCCAATAACGGCAAGAAACAAAATCGGCAGCGCCAGCCATCCAAAATCCACATAATGGCCCCCGGAAAACGGTACAAGCATCGTCAGCGGCACATCGGAAAACCGCTGTAAGTAAATCGCAAACACCGCCGTCACTACAATCTCCAATATCATCTTCTGCCATGCCAGCAGCCCGTCCGAGCGCTTTAGCACAACCTTTAAATAATCATCAAAAAAGCCAATCACTCCAAAGCCTACCGTAACAAACAGGATCGGCACAATCTTCGGATAAGAGGAGATGAAAAACAACGATGTAATAATGATCGCAAGTAAAATCATCAGTCCCCCCATCGTCGGCGTCCCCGTCTTTTTCTGATGCGACTTTAATTCCTCACGCTCGGTATTCCCCACCTTGAGCCTTCGTAAAATCGGTATCATAAACGGCCCCAGGACCGCTGTCACCGAAAATGAAAGTATTACCGCAAAAATATAGCGAAAATCAATTAACTGCTCTGTCATTTCCTTTATCCTTCTTTCATTTGTCATGCTGTTGTCTCAAAATCTTAGTATAGCGGATTTTGGGGCATGTTGCAAGAGCCTGGGGCAGATTTCTTATATTCTTCGTATCGGCGCGTGTACTGCGGAGCTGGGTTATCCCTCTACAGTGCAGCATCCCCTGCTGTCTCGCCTGCTGCACTGTTTTTTGGACTGTCTGTGCTCCTTATGTCTGCTTAGTTCTTGATTCTGTTCTTGTTTCTGGTTCCGCTTTTGTTCCTGATTCTATTCTTGTTCCTGCTTTTGTTCCTGATTCTGTTCTTGTTTCTGGTTCTGCTTTTGTTTCTGTTCTTGTTTCTAGTTCTGTTCTTGTTTCTGATTCTGTTCTTGTTCCTGATTCTATTCTTGTTCCTGCTTTTGTTCCTGATTCTGTTCTTGTTCCTGATTCTGTTGCTGGTTATTTTCTGATTTTTCTTTTTCTTTCGCTTCTTTTTCCTTTGCTTCTTTTTCTTTCGCTGCGACGGCAGGGTCTTTTTCAATCCCCAAATACGGCAGGATGTTTAACATCAGCTCCTTCGCGACTGGCGCCGCGATCGTGCCGCCGTAATAGACACCGGTTGGGTTATTGATAATGACCAGGCACAAAACCTGCGGGTCATTTGCCGGAGCAAAGCACATAAAGGAAGAGATATAGCGGTGCGCGCTCCTAGGAAGCGTCTGGGACGTGGCTGTCTTGCCCCCGATCTCATAGCCTTCGATATAGGCTTTGCTGCCGCCTCCCTCAGATACTACTTTTTCTAATAAGGCGCGCATGGTCTTTGACGTCTCGGCGCTTAGAATCTGCTCCTGCGGCTCATAATCGAATACCTCCACGGCATTCCCCTCCTGGTCCTCCACCTGGATGCCGAAATGCGGGGTCACGCGTTTTCCGCCGTTAATCAGCGATGAGATCGTTGTCGCAAGCTGAACGGGCGTGATCTGAAACGACTGCCCAAACGAGATCGTAGCAAGTTCTACCTGCCCGATATTCTTTTTTTCATGCATAATCGTCCTTGCTTCGCCCGGCAGGTCGATGCCTGTTTTTTTAAGCAGCCCGAACTGTTTAAAATATTTGTAGTACTGGTCTGTCCCAAGCCTCATGCCAAGCTCGATAAACACCGGGTTGCACGAGTTTTGAAGGCCCTGCGCGAAGCTCTGCGCGCCATGCCCGCTCGTCCTTGCGCAGCGGATACGGCGGTCCTCGACAATCTTATAGCCGGGGCAGAAAAAATTGTCGCTCAGCGACACCACGCCTGCTTCCAGCGCTGCGGATGCGGTAATTACCTTAAAGGTGGAGCCTGGCTCGTAAGTATCGTTGATACAGCCGTTGCGCCACATCTGATTTAACAGGTTCTGCTTTTCCTGCGCATTGGCATAGGACGTGCCCTGGGGCAGCTCATACGGATCATTGAGGTTAAATTCCGGCAGGTTTACCATCGCCATAATCTCTCCGTTGGAAGGCTTCATAATAATGACGCTGACACTGTCCGCCTCTTTCGCCTGCATTGCCTTTTGTGCCGCCTGCTGCGCGTACATCTGGATATTGACGTCCAGGCTGATGCGCAGGTTGTTGCCGTCCACTGGATTGAGCCGGCTTTCCCCGGCATTCGCAAGCTCTACGCCTTTTGCATCGGTTAACGTCAGGATCTTGCCGTTTTTGCCCATCATCTTGTCGTCGTATACGACTTCCAGCCCGATAATGCCCTGGTTATCACCTCCTGTAAATCCAAGCACCTTGGATGCTAGGTCATCATACAGATAGTACCGTTTGTAATCCTCATCCACTTTGACGCCCGCTAATTTATAGTCGCGGATTTTATCTCCGATTTCCTTGGATACGTTTGATTTGATCCGCTCGATGGAGCTGACCTTCTCCACACGCTTTCGTACCGTCTCTTCCTCCATGCCCAGCTCTTTGGAAAGTACCCTGACCACCTTTTGCGCGTCCTTTATCTGGCTGTGGATCACAGAGATCGTACAGACGCTGCGGTTGGAGGCGAGCACCTTGCCGTTGGCGTCCAGGATCTTCCCGCGCGCCGCCTTGATATCCCGCTCCCGTTCATGGAGGTCCTGCGCCTTAATGCTGTAAAACTCGGACTGAAAGACCATTAAATAAACCAGCCTGCCCGCTAAAAACAGCATCACAAAGGAAATGCAGAAAAACATGGTCACGATCTTTTTTCGGTTGTGCGTTTTTGTCCCATTCATAAAACAAACCTCATAATAGCAGTTATTATAGCTTATTCTGCAATTATGAGGTTATGTATTTTTTGCCGGTCATGGATATTTCACAGCCTCACCCAATGCTGCTTCTGCTTCGTAGCCGGCAATCTCCGTGTACATATTGGTTTCCTTTTTCTTCAAAGCATCTTTTTTCACTTTTTCGTCTTTGTAAATATTCATATAAGGGAGGATCTCTTCTAGGATCTCCCGCGCAAGGTTCTGCGCAAACGTGCTGTGCGCCTGCTCCTGGTGCTCGGTCGGCTGGTTCGGCGTATCGATCACCGCATAGATCACAAGCTGCGGGTTTTCCTGCGGCAGATACCCGATAAACGATACGACATAATTATTGTCCTCACGCGGCAGCTTCTGCGCCGTCCCGGTCTTGCCGCCCATCGAATACCCCGGCACCTTTGCTACCTTTGCCGTCCCTTCGCTGACAGTCGCAAACAAATACTCTTTTAACTGGTCGCTTGTTTCTTTTGAAACCGTCTGCTTTAACAGTTCCGGCTTTTTCTCTTCAACCAGGCTGCCGTTTTCATCGGTAATTTTTGACACAATCTGCGGCCGGTAATAATTGCCGCCGTTAATCAGCGAGCTGAACGCACTGATAACCTGGATCATCGTACAGTTAAACGTCTGCCCAAAGGACGAGCTTGCCAGGTCTACCGACGACATCTCATCCGCCGTACGGATCAGCGTATCGGTACGCGCTTCTCCCGGCAGGTCAATGTTTGTCTTAAATCCCATGCCGAAGATGCTCTGATAGCTGCCAAACGTCTCTCTGCCCATTCTCCTGACCATCTGCATCATTGCGTCGTTGCAGGAATCCATCAGCGCCTTTTGGATCGTCTCCGTCCCATGCCCGGATCTTGCCACGCACCGGATCTTTTTATCCGCAATCTGCTCGTAGCCGTCGCATTCAAACGTCTCCCTGCCGCTTAATTTGCCGCTGTCAAGCCCCGCCGCCACCGTAAACGGCTTTTGCACAGAGCCTGGCTCAAACGTATCGCTGATACAGAAATTGCGCCAGATCTTATTTAGCTCCTCCGCCTTTTGATCCTCGCTCATTTTGTCAATTTCTTCTTTGGTAAAATAGCCTTCTAAAGAACGCGGATTGGACAGGTCGTAATTCGGATAATCCGCCATCGCCAAAATCCTGCCTGTATTTGGGTCCTGGATAATGACGCCGATATTTTCCGCTCCGTCTCCCTCTCTCGCCTGGTTGCGGTAAGCTTTGTTAAATTCCATAATCTTGTTTTCCACGACCGTCTGGATATTCATATCGATCGTCGTAACAATATTATTCCCGTCTACCGCTTCCTTAATCGTTTTCTGCATTGCATTGCTGGAATTAAGATATCCGTAGCGCCTGCCGTTTGTGCCGTTTAACGTGTCGTTATAATAATTTTCCAGCCCCGCCATACCGAGATTGCCGCTTGTTGTGGAGCCAATTACCGAGCTGGCAAGCGTTTTATACGGATAACTGCGCTTATATTCTTTTTCAAACCAGACGCCCTTGATATATTTATAGGTTTCGTCTTTTTTATCATCATCTTTTTTATCGTCGTTTTTCTGCCCGTCTTTTTCTTTTTGGGCGTCCTGCTTTTCCTCGTCCTGATCCGCTCTGCCCTGCTGCAATTCCAAAAACGGCTGTACCTGCTCATACGGAATCTGCTTTGCCAGCACCTTATACCTGCTCTCAGGGTTTTCCTTGATAAAGGTACGGATCTCCGTCTCGGATAGCAAATCGCCAAAGCAGGACATCAGCGCCTGTATCGTCGGCTCCAGATACTCTTTTTCGGACGAGATCACCACGCTGTCTAAAATAATATTATATACGTCCAGGCTTGTCGCAAGCTCAATCCCGTTGCGGTCTAAAATATCGCCTCTGCGGAACGGAATCGTCTGGCTGTCATAATTTGCCTGCGCAAGCACGATCTTTTGATATTTTTGGCCGCTCGTATGCTGAATATATACCAAGCGGCCCAATAATCCTGCCAATGCAGCTACAATGAAAAAAAACACGGTCATCATCTTGAGATGGTTTCTGCGGGTTAATTTCATCCATTTGCGCTTTGGCTTTCTCCTTTTTTGTGCCATACGCTTCCTTTCATCTTGTCCTAATCAGAATACTGCATCATATAATCTGCATTGTCAATCGAATAATGCACGATCTGTTTCTCGGAAGGGTATTTCATGCCAAGCTTTCTCGCCTTCTTTTTTACTTCTTTAAGGTCGACCGAAGCTGTAATCCTCTTGTATGCCGCATCGTTCTCAAGCTTTAGCGTAGAGATTTCGCTTTCCATTCTCTCGATCGACCGCTGCCTGATAATCAGGCCAGACTGTAGGTCGACGTACGCGGCTGACGCAATCGCAACAGCAAGGACGCATACCGATAAAAAAGCCACATAGCCGGCACTCATTTTTAGCGCACGCTCTCTGTTCCTTCTTGCCGCACGCCTGCGCCTGCGCTTTTGTTCAGAGATCCGTCTCTCTTCTTTTCTGCGCCTTCGTTCCTCGTTGTTATAATCTGGTGCAGCCTCCAACCGCCGGACGGTATTGCCATCTTCATACGTGTACGCCCTGTAAGGCATCTGCTCTTTCTGTCGTCTGCTCATCATTGCTCCTTCCGTTCAAAAACCCTGAGCTTTGCGCTCTTTGAACGTTTATTATTTTTCAATTCTTCCTCTGATGGTACAATCGGCTTACGGGCTGCCTTTCCCTTTGAGACCCTGCCGCATACGCAGACCGGGAAATCCGGCGGGCATATGCATGGATTTTCATTTTTCTTAAAAATCGTTTTAACAATTCGGTCCTCTAAAGAGTGAAAGGTGATGACACAGATGCGTCCGCCGTCATTTAACAGCTCGATCATGTCGTCCAGGCTGTCCTTTAACACATCCAGTTCGCGGTTCAGCTCAATGCGAATCGCCTGGAATGTCCTTTTTGCCGGATGGCCGCCGCTCTTTTGCACCTTCATAGGAATCGCCGCACGGATTGCCGCGCACAATTCCCCGGTTGTAAGAATTTCTTTTTCTTTCCTCGTACTTACGATATGTTTTGCGATGTTTTTGGCAAACTTGTCCTCTCCATAATCACGAATGATCCGAAAGAGCTCTGTTTGGCTGTATTCATTTACAATCTCTTTTGCAGTCAGCTTTTGTCTGTCGTCCATGCGCATGTCTAACGGTGCGTGTTCGTCACGGTATGTAAACCCGCGTTCCGGCGTATCCAACTGAAACGAGGATACGCCAAGGTCTAAGATAATCCCGTCTACTTTGTGGATGCCAAGCGCTGCAAGCTGCGCGCGCATATCAGCGTAATTGCTGCGCACGATACTGACATGGCTTTCAAACCCGCTAAAACGCTGCTTTGCGGCACGTATCGCGTCTGCATCCTGGTCAATGCCCACCAGCCGCCCGTGGTCCGATAAACGGCGCAGCACCTCATAGGCGTGCCCTCCGCCTCCTAACGTGCCGTCTACGTAAATCCCGTCCGGCTTCACCTGTAGCTGTTCGATCGTCTCGTGTAATAATACTGAGGTGTGATGAAATTCCATTGGCTAAACGTTGCGGATGATTATATGCTGACGCCCAGTTCAGCCATGTAATCGGCAATTTCATCGAGGTTTCCGATGTCATTGCACTTTTCCCACTTCTCCTTATCCCAGATTTCTACGCGGTTTAACACGCCCGCAGATACAATTTCTTTTGTAAGGCAGGCATAGGAGCGAAGATTCGCCGGCAGGAGAATCCTCCCCTGCTTGTCCACCTCGCAGCTTGCTGCCCCGGCAAAGAAAAAACGTACAAAGTCCCTTGCTTTTTTATTTGTCAGCGGTACTTTACGGAAAGCTTCTTCGATATGCGCCCATTCGTCCAGCGGGTACACAAATAAACAGTCGTCGAGTCCCTTCGTCACCACAAACTCTTCTCCCAGCTTCTCCCGAAACTTGGAAGGGACAATCAGCCTGCCTTTTGCATCGATTGTATGATTATATTCGCCCATGAACATTTGCATTGCCCACCACTTTGAACCACTTTCCTCCACGTCTAGTATTAATATAAACTTATTTTCGCTTTTTGACAAGTCATTTTTTTATAAAATAAGAAGAGGACGACTTTCGTCGTCCTCTTCCGGCTTGGCGTTCCGCACAAAAATAGCAAACAGTGCCTGTAACGTTATAACGGTGTTCCACCAGCGTTATAATATTTTTCCAGCACAGCGTCCAGTTTCAAACTGATGCGGAAACATTCTTCTGAACTCAGGTCGCGCAACGCTGCCTCATTCAATTGTTTTCGGAGCTGTTCAATCTCCATCCTAAATGTACTTTCCTGATTCATCCTTATCACCATTTCTGTTTCTTTGCGGTAACCGTACGATCACCCCTTTTGTTTTTCCATAAACATATTTTTTTATTTTCAGCTTATGGACTGATTACTTGCGGCAACATTATTGTACTATTATTTGGCAAAATTTGTCAATTATTTCACATCGACAGCATTCTCCACCGTTCGACAGCTTCTGATGCTTTCCGACAAAAACTGCACTTATGCCCTTCTTGCAAAGCTGGTGATGCTCTTTAAAACCTGGCTGTTGATCGGGATAATATGGCTGATATCCCCTTCGACCGTATTTTTTTCTGACAGATAATCCTGATGGGTCTTTTCGACAAAATCAAACAACGCCTCCGGCGCGGCAAACTCTATATATTTTTTCTTGCGGCTGGCTGCCTTGCCGCTGCGGATATGCTGGCGAAGCTGCTTCTTTAAATCCTCCTCGTAGGAACAATGCTCACGAAACCCGCCTGTAAACTTGTGGTTGTGCGGATACGTAAAATAATCTGCAAGATAATGTGACACTTCCCCTAAATGCCTGTAATATTTGGAATTATTTTTTTCGTTTTCCCTTGCATGAACAGACGACAGCGATTTGATCTGTTCCCGCAGCGCCGGAAACGTACCTGATATTTCATGCCTTCTGTAAATAAAGGAAGGTTTAATATCAGGCAGCACACTGCCTAAATAAAATGCATATTTATGTTTCTTTAATTCTTTATCCCTGGATTCATTTACCAGATACCTGGCAAGCGTAATATGTGATTTCTTCCTCAACCCAAAGTCCCCCTTTTCTCCTTCCTGTTTTTAAACTTGGATCTTATAAACACAAAGCCACAGCTACATCTGGTTCTGTGGCTTTGTTATACAGTGCTTTTGTTTATTTCCTGTAAAAGGTTCCGCAGGCTGTCTGTTCACAGCGGCAGGCATTCGAGCCGCCTACGTCAATGCCCTCGGCATGGCAGCGGCAGTCGTCGTTGTGCACGCATTTTTTCGCTTCACAGCGGATATCTACGCGCTGTGACGGCTCTTTGGTACTGTTTGCAAACATATCGCCGCGTCTTTCTTCAAAGCTGTCGCAGCATGTCTCGCTTGTGGTGCTGGCGCCCGCTCCTCCTACGCTGATATGGTCTCTTGTACAGCCGTGGTCTTTATTGTACCGGCAGTTTCCTACGCTACAGTCTAATCTTGGCATGATTTTCCTCCTTTTACTATCCGAATGCACACCGTCAGCAGCAGACAAGCCTCTTGTCCGTTCGCTTTTTTGTCTGACGCTGTCATTCTATGATTCTATGCAGCTATAGTATTTGTAGAAAATCGTGTCTTATACATGACTGCGCATTGTAAAAAAATGCTGATTTAGCAAAAGCTTCTAATTTTATTTGATCTCTTTTTATTTTGCTTTTTCTTCTTCCGGCAGCTCCTTGCGGATCTCCTTTGTACGGATTTCCTTACAGATCTGCTCGATAAACGCTGCGAGCGGCTTCACGCCCTCATTGCCCGCAAAGCGGCTGCGTACCGATACCGTGCCGTCCGCTTCTTCCTGCTGCCCTACGACAAGCATGTAAGGCAGCTTGTCGAGCCTTGCCGCACGGATCTTAAAGCCGATTTTTTCAGAACGGCTGTCGACCGTAACGTCTACGCCGTTTTGTTTTAATTCTGCCGCCACCTGATCCGCATACGCGTTATATTTATCCGATATCGGCAGCACGCGTACCTGTTCCGGGCAGAGCCAGGTCGGGAATTTGCCCGCGTATTTTTCAATCAGCCAGGCAAGCGTGCGCTCATAGCAGCCCATCGACGTACGGTGGATAATATACGGACGGATCTTATCGCCGTTTTCGTCAATATAGTACATATCAAAATTCTCGGCTATCGCACAGTCAAGCTGGATCGTAATCATCGTATCCTCTTTGCCGTACACATTTTTTGCCTGAATATCGATCTTTGGCCCGTAAAACGCCGCTTCCCCGTCTGCTTCTACAAACGGCAGCTCTTTTTCTACCAGTATTTTACGCAGCGCATCCTGCGTAGATTCCCAATACTGCTCATCGCCCAGATATTTTTCTTTGTTCTGCGGGTCCCACTTGGACAGGCGGTAAGTCACATCTTCCTGAAGCCCAAGCGTGGACAGCGTGTAATAAGCAAGCTCCAGGCAGCCTTTGAGCTCTTCCTCTGTCTGGTCTGGACGGATCACAAGATGCCCCTCTGAAATCGTAAACTGGCGTACACGCGTCAAGCCGTGCATTTCACCGGAATCCTCACTGCGGAAAAGCGTGGACGTCTCGCCCATACGGTACGGCAGGTCGCGGTAAGATCTCTGCGCATTTTTGTATACATAATACTGGAACGGGCAGGTCATCGGGCGCAGGGCAAATACTTCCTTGTCTTTTTCCTCATCTCCCAGGATAAACATGCCTTCCTTATAATGGCCCCAATGCCCGGATATTTTGTACAGGTCGCTTTTTGCCATCAAAGGCGTCCTCGTGCGCACATAGCCCCATTCATTGTCCTCTAAGTCCTCAATCCAGCGCTGGAGCTTCATAATCATCTTCGTGCCCTTTGGCGTAAACAGCGGCAGCCCCTGCCCGATTACGTCAACGGTTGTAAACAGCTCCATCTCCCTGCCAAGCTTATTGTGGTCGCGCTTTTTAATGTCCTCCAGATGCTCCAGATACGCGGCAAGCTCGTCTTTTTTGTTGAATGCCGTCGCATAAATACGCTGGAGCTGCGCCTTGTGCTCATCCCCTCTCCAATAAGCCATGGAAGATGAGATCAGCTTATACGCCTTAATGCCTTTTGTCGACATCAGATGCGGCCCCGCGCACAAATCGACAAATCCGCCCTGGTCGTAAAACGAGATTTCCGCGCCTTCAGGCAGGTCCTCGATCAGCTCTACCTTATATGGCTCCTGGTGCTCCTTCATATAGGCGATCGCTTCCTCCCTAGGGAGCGTAAAACGGGTGATCGGCTTGCCTTCTTTAATGATTTTCTTCATTTCTGATTCAATTTTATCCAGGTCATCCCTTGAAAACGGGGCATGGTCAAAATCATAATAAAAACCATCCTCAATGGCAGGCCCGATCGCCACCTTCGCATCAGGATACAGCCGCTTCACTGCTTCTGCCATGACATGAGACGCCGTATGGCGGATCACCTGCAATCCTTCTTTGTCATTGACCGTTACAATATTCAGTTCACAGTCCTTTTGGACTTCTGTCCTCAAATCTACGATGGCGCCGTCGATCTCCCCTGCACATGCCATGCGCGCAAGCCCGCTGCTGATATCCTCTGCAATTTCATATACGGTTTTTGGTGCGTCATACTCCTTGACAGAACCGTCTTTTAATTTTATCTGCATCTTTTTCTATCTCCTGTTGCTCGTATATTTTTTATTCTGTCTCTTCGATGGCTTCTTCGTCAGGCAGCTCCCTGCCGTTGCCGTTAAAGCTTCCGATTGTTGTCCTCTTTTTCGGACAGAACAGGATGCCGAGCACAAAACCGGCAAGCGCACAGCATACGACCTCCAAAAACAGCTCCCGCTTCGATACGGTTGTCATGTCATCCAGGGACTCCCAAAATTCTTTTATTTTTTTCATTTTCTTACCTTCCTTTTCTTTCTTAAAATATAACGCTATTTTTTACTTATTGACTTTAACTTTTTGATTTTTACTTTTTACTTATTGATTTTTACTCTATAATATTTCTTTTTTGCTTTTATTTTCTTTCTGTACATTTTTAACAATAACAGCAGATTTGTCTCTTATTAAATTTTGCTTTTATTTCTTTTCGTGGCTTTTTAATTCAAACCGCTGTACCAGCTCGTTTAATACGACTGCCTGGGATGCAAGCTCCTGGGAGGTCGCTGACGTCTGCTCTGCTGCCGCGGAATTATCCTGTACGCTCTGCACGATTTCTTCGATGCCGGTACGGATCTGTTCCATGCTTTCAGCCTGTACCGCCGCATTTTCTGCTGTTTTTAAGATCATCTGGCTGACCTCTCCGACAGCGGCAACCGATTCCTGTAAGGAGGACATCACACCATCTGCAATGGCGCTTCCCTTATTGATCTCATCCATGGAAATGCCAATGAGCTCCCTTGTCATATTGGCTGCCTTGGAGCTTTCTGTCGCCAGTTTGCCGATCTCGTCCGCGACTACGGCAAAGCCTTTGCCTGCTTCGCCTGCGCGTGCAGCTTCAATCGATGCATTCAGCGACAGCAGGTTTGTCTGGTCTGCGATTTCTTCGATCGTCTGGATAATGCCAACGACCTGCTGGGAAGTCTCGTGGATCTTGCTGACGGCTTCCATCATCTTTGCCATCTTTTCCTGGTTTTGCTCCATCATCTTGGTGACGCGCTTCGTTGCCTGCGCGGATACCTCCGCATCCTTGCTGCTCTGCTTCACCTGATCGTCGATCACTGCGGTAGACGCCGCAAGCTCGTCAACTGCCGCCGCCTGCGTGCCGGCACCTTCCGCAAGGATCTGGGAAGCATTCGCAAGCTCTCCCGCCCCAGACGATACCTGGTCGGCACTGTAAGAAATATTTTCCATTACATCATTCATAGAATCGGAAATATTGATTAAAGCTGTCTTTAATTTTTGGAAATCACCCAGATAATCATTTTTCAGTTCAAAATCCAGCTTTCCTTTGGCAAGGTTGTCAAGTACAAGCGCCATCTCATCGATATAGACAATATACTCTTTCAGCCTGCCGACCGTCTGCCCGATCGAATGCCCAAGCTCCCCGATCTCATCCTCTGCCGTAATGTCCATATGCACGTCCAAGTCTCCTGACGCAAGCTGCTGCGCGGTACGGTTCAGCTCCAGGATCGGCTTGGTAATATTTGACGCACTCCTTCGGATATTCCATACGATCAAAAAAATGCCAACAATAAAGACGGCGGCTAAGATCGCCAGTAAAATCAGTACGAGCGAATAAAACTCCATCCAAGTCATATTGCTGATAATCATATAACCTGTATCTTCACTAAGCGCTACGATACCGAACTTGCTTTCATTTCCTATCTTGTACTTTAAAAACTTCTCTTCCTTATTCGCAACCGCATCCAGCACATTCTGCGACACGCCCGTCTCTTCGATGTTTTTATCGATCAGCTCTGCCTGCGGATGATAGATAATCTTTCCTTCGCCGGAAACCAGAAGCAGGTATCCGCTGCCGCCCAATTTATAATTGCTCATCACCTCAGACATCCGGTCTAAGGAAACGTCTACGCCCGTTACGCCCAAAGGCTCTCCGCTGTCCTGATCGTAAATCGGGGATACCGCGCTGATAATCATCCTTCCGCTGCTTGGATCTATATACGGTTCTGTCAGCACGGTCTGGTGTGCTTCCACGCATGGATACCAGATACGCTCTGTAAATACCCATGTCTCGTCCGAAGTAAATCCGTCTGACTGCGTAAGTACGCTCGTGTCCATATCCGCAATCCATGCCGAAAGAAAGTTTTCCGGGTCAGTAGCAACGACATTGGCGAGAAATTCACGGGTACAGTCCATTTCTTCATTTTCATTGATGTCATCCCCCGGCATTGTCTCGGCAAGCATCTCACGGATCTCAGGGTTGACGGCAAGCTGTTCGGATACCTTTGCATATTGTTCCAAAAAACCGTTCAGCTCATGCAGCGCTGATTCTGACTCCAGCCTCAGTTCCGTTTCTTTCGCTGAGTAGATCACCGACCGTACAATAATAATCGATACAATGGCAACGATGACAAACACAAATAACACACTTTTTCCAATTTGCTTTAAAATCTCGTCGGTAATCCTTTTTTTCGGATGCATTTGCGCATCCTTTTGCTTTTTCATAAATATTCCTCCTCTCCCTTACGGGATTTTAACGCTTAATCCGATGCCGGAACGATCTCCAGCCAGTAGCCGTCCGGGTCCTGAATAAAATAAATGCCCATCTGCGGATTTTCAAAACAGATACAGCCCATTTCTTCATGCAGGCGGTGTGCGGCTTCATAGTCATCTGCGCGAAAAGCAAGATGAAATTCGCAGTCCCCCAGGTTATACTGCCGTTTCATATCGCGCATCCAGGTCAGCTCCAGCTCAAACTCCGATTTTCCGTCTGAAACATAAACGATAATAAAAGAACCGTCTTGTGCTTCTTTCCTGCGCACCTCGTGCAAGCCCAGCGCTTTTTCATAAAACTCCAAGGATTTTTGCAGGTCAAAAACATTGTAGTTCTCATGGATCATTTGAAAGCCCATGGTATTCCCTCCTTTTCCTTATTTTTTTATCTCAATCACCTCATTCTATTATATACGACTTTGCACATAAAAACAAGAAAATCTCCGATGAATCTATGCCCCATACATAGTTCATCGGAGACTTGTATGCATCTTCATGCATTCCTGCTTAATTTTTATTCATACAGCAGTATTTGTATTTTTTGCCGCTTCCGCACGGGCACGGCTCATTGCGCCCGATTTTTCTGCCTATAACGACCGTACCGGATTTTTTCTGTTCCAGATAGAGCGCCTTTCTCGTCTCTGCGTCAAAAATATCCTCCCACATCGGCAGGTTGTACAGCCAGTCCGCTTTGGCGTCCACCATATTTTTATACAGCTTTTCCTTATCAAAGGCAAGGCTTACCTGCGTGTCCTCTTCCATCGTATCGATTGGGTTTGGCTCTTTTAAGCTGTCGTTGATTCCATCTAAAAATCCGGTCATCTCAAGCACTGTCAGCTCATACTTTTCGGCAAGCTCTTTGACGGTTCCTGTTACTTCCTCGTCGGGATTGGAAAGAAGCTTTTCATAGACGCCCTGTTCGAGCCTGAAAAATCTGTTCCACAGCCGTTCCAGTTCTCCTTTATTTTTCTTTTCGTCGTAAACAATTTTTTTCCATTCTTCTAATAATGCCATGTCTGTATCCCATCCTTTTTTCTTCTGCGTTCAGGTGCTCCGGTTATGTGAAACGGGAGATCTGGGCAGAGATATTCCATTCTTTTATATCAAGACTCATTATAACCTATCTTTTTTTATTTTCCAAGTGTTTTCTTGTGGTCGTTTTAAATATTTTGGTTTTTTTTTGGGGGGGAGATGTGGGACGGACGCTGGAGGGAGAGGAGAGGGACTGGCGTCCTGCTCCTATTCCAGAATGTAAGGAGCCCTAAGCATTCTGCGGTACGCTGTGGCACCGTCCGGGCGCGGCACCTAGTTCGCCCTGGCGTTCCGCCAGCAGCTAAAGGTGCCGCTTGGCTTCGCCCCTGGTTTTATCGAGCAGAATGCTAAGGGCTCCTAACATTCTTCCAACGTCGCAGGACGCCAGTCCCTCTCCTCTCCCTCCGGCTGGTTTTCGCAGGCTTTCAATAAATTATGGAAACATTCTGCAATGTTGGATAAACGGGCGTTAAAGGCTGTCTGATATGCAATGGGGTTGAGAATTTTTTTAGAGTCCACTAAAAACACGCCAGAGATTAAAACATTTGTATCTACCACGATTCTCATATTCTTTTTTCCTTCTTGAATACTTAATGATAACTGTGGTAAAATATGCTTCCTGCAACTCCTTTTGCGTTGCTGCTGATTGATTTTGCAAATATTCCACAATTCGGTGCTGATATCTGTATCACAAAATCTACTGTAAAACTTGGGATAACCAGCCGGGAAAGGGGATTGGCACGCCCTGGCTGCGCCTTTGGAAGAAGGTTTAGAAGCCCTTAGCATCCTGCTCGATCACGCAGGGGCGAAGCCAAGCGGCACCTTTAGCTGCTGGCT
>CAMUPC010000061.1 GCA_947090545.1 uncultured Eubacterium sp.
GCACCTTTAGCTGCTGGCGGAACGCCAGGGCGAACTAGGTGCCGCGCCCGGATGGTGCCACAACGTTACAGCAGGAGGCTTAGGGATTCTTAACCTTCTGGAACGGACGCCGGCAGGGAGTGTCAATCCCCTCTCCCAGCGTCCCCACACAACAACCCCTTAATCTTAGACTTCGTCCTCCATCTCCACATGTACCCTGCGCAAATGCCAAATATCCCGCACATATTCCTCAATCGTCCGGTCAGACGAAAACTTTCCAACATTCGCCACATTCAAAATCGCACTCTTCGCCCACTGGCGCTCATCCTTATACGCCTGCATCACACGCTCCTGCGCCTGCGCATAAGCACGGAAGTCCGCAAGCACAAAATACGTATCCGCATACTGTGTACAATTCGTATTTAACAGCGAGTTATACAAGTCACGGAACAGCTCCGTATCATTTCTGGAATAAAACCCATTAATCAACTGCATCAGCACCTGACGGATCTCCGGGTCGTTGTTGAAGATATCCATTGGATTGTAGTCGCGGCGGTGCTCATGCTCGATCACCTCATCAGAGCTCATCCCAAAGATAAAAGCATTTTCCTCTCCCATCTCTTCGATCATCTCCACGTTTGCGCCATCCATTGTCCCGATTGTTAAGGCGCCATTTAACATAAACTTCATATTGCCCGTACCAGACGCTTCCTTAGATGCAGTAGAGATCTGCTCGGATACATCCGCCGCTGCGAAGATCCATTCCGCATTGGATACGCGGTAATCCTCGATAAATACAACTTTGATTTTATTATCAATGCTTCTGTCGTTGTTAATAACATCCGCAACGCTCGTAATCAGCTTGATCGTCAGCTTGGCAATCTTATATCCTGCTGCGGCTTTCGCGCCGAAGATAAACGTACGCGGCACAAATTCCATCGAAGGATTTTCCTTGATCTTGTTGTACAGGTACATCACATGCAGAATATTCATCAACTGGCGCTTATATTCGTGCAGGCGCTTGACCTGTACGTCAAAGATTGAGCGCGGATTGACCTCGATGCCGTTATGGTCAAAGATGTATTTTGCCAGGCGGCGTTTGTTCTGGTATTTAATGTTCATAAATTCCTGCTGTGCCTTTTCATCGTCTGCGTAGATCGCAAGCTTTTTCATATGGGACAGGTCTTTGATCCACTCGTTGCCGATATGGTCGGTCACCCAGTCGGCAAGCAGCGGATTGCCGTGCAGCAGGAACCTTCTCTGCGTAATGCCGTTTGTCTTATTGTTGAACTTCTCCGGGAACATCTCGTAGAAGTCTTTTAATTCCTGATGCTTTAAAATCTCCGTATGCAGCTTTGCCACACCGTTGACAGAGTATCCTGCCGCAATTGCAAGGTTCGCCATCTTTACCTGCCCGTCGTATACGATGGACATTTTCTGCACCTTTTGATAGTCATTCGGGAACTTCTGCTGGATGGCAATCACAAACCTGCGGTTGATCTCTTCTACGATCTGGTAAATACGCGGCAGCAGCCTTGAGAAAATCTCAATCGGCCATTTTTCCAGTGCTTCCGCCATAATCGTATGGTTCGTGTACGCGCATGTCTTTGTCGTAATCGCCCATGCATCATCCCAGCCCAGTCCTTCCTCGTCCATCAGAAGGCGCATCAGCTCTGCAACCGCAAGTGTCGGATGCGTATCGTTCATCTGGATCACAACCTTATCCGGCAGCATACGGATATCAGGATGGTTTTTCTTAAATTTGGACAGTGCTCTTTGCAGCGAAGCCGATACAAAGAAATACTGCTGTTTTAAGCGCAGCTCTTTGCCCGCGATATGGTCGTCGCATGGATACAGGACGTCGGTCAGGTTTCTTGCAAGGTTTTCTTCTTCTACCGCCTTGCGGTAATCGCCCTTGCCGAATGCTTCCAGCTCAAAATATTTCATCGGCTCCGCATCCCAGATCATCAGCGTATTGACTACGTTGTTATTATAGCCTACGATCGGCATATCATAAGGGATCGCTTTGACAGACTGATAGTTTTCATGGATAAACCGGGTCTGCCCGTTCGGAGCGTTTTCCGCGCGCACATATCCGCCAAATTTTACTTCGTAGTTGTATTCCGGGCGGCGCAGCTCAAATGGATAGCCGTCCTTGAGCCAGTTATCCGGCGTCTCGATCTGGAACCCGTCTTTGATCGCCTGCTTGAACATTCCGTAACGATAACGGATGCCGCAGCCATATGCCGGATAGCCCAAAGTTGCAAGAGATTCCATAAAACATGCTGCAAGCCTTCCAAGCCCGCCGTTTCCAAGTGCCGGATCTGGCTCCTGGTCCTCGATGACATTGATGTCAAGACCCAGCTCATCGAGCGCTTCTTTTACCTCGTTGTATGCGGTCAGATTAATCAGGTTGTTGCCCAGCGCGCGTCCCATCAAAAATTCCATCGACATATAATAAACGATCTTTGGATCTTCCTTGTCGAATGTCTTTTGTGTCGCCAGCCATTCATCGATTACGACGTCCTTTACGGTATTTGCCACCGCCTGATAGATCTCCTGCTGGCTTGCCTCGTCCAACGTTTTCCGGTAAAGGTTTTTTACATTGTCCTTTACACTTTTGATAAACGTCTCTTTTTCAAACATTTTGCTCTTCATTGGTGTCCTCCTTTTTTATGATTGCTTTTCAACGCTTAACGTCACTTTTTCCCCATTGATATTCCATTCTTTTGTGTATCCGCTGAGCTTATCAGGCATCAATGATACGGCAAGCACTTCTGAGCGAATCGTATCCTGATTTCTGTTAAAAATATCTGACGCTCTTTCTGCCGCCGTATACGAAACAGCGATTTGATCCATCACTTCAAATCCGGCTTCCTTACGCATCGTCTGTAATTTGCTGATAATCTCACGCACAAATCCTTCTTCCAACAGCTCCGGCGTCAGGTTCGTATCCAATACAACCGTAACCGCCTGGTCTGTTTCCGTCATGTAGCCTTCCATCTGCGTCATAGTAATGAGCAGGTCCTCTTCGGTCAGTGCGATGCTTTCGTGAATGCTGTCAAGCTTTAACACGCCTGTTTCGCGCAGCGTGCTCATCGCCGCGTTTCCATCCAGCTCGGCAAGCGCTTGTTGAATCTGCTTTAAATATTTCCCGTATTTTGGCCCTACAGTGCGAAGCTGCGGCTTAAACGTATAGTCCGTATAACCGCTTACATCGTCCGTAAAAGAAACCTTCTTGACATTCAGCTCTTCTTCGATAATCTTTACAAAATAATCCTGCAAATCAGCCGGAGCCTTGACAAACATCGTCCCAATCGGCTGGCGGTTTTTAATATTCGCCGCATTCCGGCAGGCACGTCCCATCACAACGATTTTTAGCACGGCGTCCATATCCGCTTCCAGCTCTGGGTCGATATAAGACTCCAAAACAGCCGGAAAATCACAATAATGGACACTCTCAGGAGCATCCGCGTCTATACTGCATACCAGGTTGCGGTAAATGTCCTCTGTAATAAACGGAACCATCGGCGCCGCGGTCTTTGCGATTGTCACCAATGCCGTATACAGCGTCATATAAGCATTGATCTTGTCCTGTTCCATGCCTTTCGCCCAGAACCGCTCCCTGCTTCTTCTGACATACCAGTTGGACATCTCGTCTACAAAATTGTCCAGCGCCCGCGCTGCTTCCGGGATACGGTAGCTGCCGAGATTCTCGTCGACTGCCTTAACAACCGTATTCAGCTTGGACAGCAGCCAGCGGTCCATCACGCCCAGCTTGTCATATTCCAGCGTATATTTGGAAGCGTCAAACGAGTCAATATTCGCATACAGCACGAAAAACGCATACGTATTCCACAGCGTGCCGAGGAATTTGCGCTGCCCTTCCTGTACCGCTTTGCCATGGAAACGGTTCGGCAGCCACGGCGCACTGTTAATGTAAAAATACCAGCGGATCGCATCTGCGCCATATGTCTTTAGCGCCTCAAACGGATCGATCGCATTTCCTTTGGATTTGCTCATTTTCTGCCCGTTTTCATCCTGTACGTGCCCTAATACAATGACATTTTCATACGGCGCCTTGTTAAACAGCAGCGTAGACTCCGCCATCAGCGAATAGAACCACCCGCGCGTCTGGTCTACCGCTTCGGAAATAAACTGTGCCGGGAACTGCTGCTCAAACAGCTCTTGATTTTCAAACGGGTAATGATGCTGTGCAAACGGCATTGCCCCAGAATCAAACCAGCAGTCAATCACTTCCGGTACCCGGTGCATCGTCCCGCCGCACTCCGGGCATGGATACGTTACTTCATCAATATACGGCCGATGCAGCTCGGTATGCTCTGTCTGCGGCTTGCCGCTCTTTTTTGCAAGTTCCGCGCGGCTGCCGATGCATTCCTGGTGTCCGCATTCGCATTCCCAGACTGGAAGCGGCGTCCCCCAGTAACGGTTTCTGGAAAGCCCCCAGTCCTGAATATTTTCCAGCCAGTCGCCAAAGCGCCCTTTGCCGATAGACTCCGGTATCCAGTTCACCGTATTGTTGTTGCGGATCAGGTCGTCCTTAACCTCCGTCATTTTAATAAACCAGGACTCTCTCGCATAGTAAATCAGCGGCGTGTCGCATCTCCAGCAGTGCGGATATTCATGCTCAAATTTTGGCGCGTCAAACAAAAGCCCTGCCGCATCCAGGTCTTTTAACACCATCGGATCTGCTTTTTTTACAAATACGCCCGCATATGCTGTTTCCTGTGTCAGCTCGCCCTTTCCGTCGACAAGCTGGACAAACGGCAGCCCGTACTTTCTGCCTACCTGAGCGTCGTCCTCGCCAAATGCCGGAGCGATATGAACGATTCCCGTACCGTCCGTCATCGTGACATAAGTATCGCAGGTCACATAAAACGCCTTTTTATGCTGCTTTTCCACCAATGCATCCGCAAAATGAAACAGCGGTTCATATTCCTTATACTCCAGCTCTGTTCCCTTATATGTCGCAAGCACCTCATATGCCGCTTGCTTTTCCTCTTCACTGTCTTTTGCCAGCGTCCCCAGCACCTTATCTGCCAGCGCTTTGGCAAGATAATACGTATAGCCGTCCGCTGCCTTTACCTTGCAGTAATCCTCATCTGGATTGACGCAGAGTGCCAGGTTCGACGGCAGCGTCCAAGGCGTCGTCGTCCACGCCAGAAAATAAGCGTCCTCGCCTTTGACCTTAAAGCGCACGATCGCAGACCGCTCCTTCACTGTCTTATACCCCTGCGCTACTTCCTGCGCCGAAAGCGGGGTGCCGCAGCGCGGGCAGTAAGGTACGGTTTTAAATCCCTTGTACAGCAGCTTTTTATCCCAGATCTGCTTTAATGCCCACCACTCGGACTCGATAAAATTATCATCATAGGTCACATATGGGTCGTCCATATCCGCCCAAAAGCCGACAATCTCGGAAAAATCCTCCCACATGCCCTTATATTTCCATACAGATTCCTTGCACTGCTTAATAAACGGCTCCATCCCGTATTCTTCGATCTGGTCTTTGCCGTTTAGCCCCAGCAGCTTTTCCACCTCCAGCTCCACCGGAAGCCCGTGTGTATCCCAGCCAGCCTTCCGCGGCACATACCGTCCCTTCATCGTCTGGTACCGCGGGATCATATCCTTGATCACACGCGTTAACACATGCCCGATATGCGGCTTGCCGTTTGCCGTTGGCGGACCGTCGTAAAACGTATACGTCTCCCCGCCCTTTCTTGCATCCATAGATGTTCTAAACACCTCTTTTTGCTTCCAGAAATCTATGATTTTATGCTCTCTTTCCACAAAATTCATATTGGTATCTACTTTGTTGTACATACTTCTTCTGCTCCTTTATTAAAAATGATCCCTGCCGTCAAAGAAATCAAAAAAATCTTCCATGCCGTCATCATAGTCATAATCGTATTCATACCCCGGCATCTGTCTGTCCGGCAGCTCCTGCTGGTAGTATTCCATAAACGGCGTCCACATCAATGCAATCATCGCAAACAGCGCAAACACTGACAAGACAGCCGTCACAATGCCCGCAATCGCCATCCCCCTTGCCTGAGGCCCCCGGCAAAGCTGCAAGACGCCGAAAATCACCGCCGCAATCGCAAGCGGGATATTCAGGCATGTACAAAACAGCACAAGCGATAAGATGCCAAGGATCATCGACGCGATCCCAAACCCGGTGCTGTAAGAAGGCTGCCCGGCTTTTTGATAATCACTGTACTGCTGATAAGGATTATTTTGCTGGTACTGGCTGTACTGCTGATTCGTACCGCCGTATTGCTGCTGGTACTGGCTGCTTTGCTGACTCGTACCGCCGTATTGCTGCTGGTATTGGCTGTTCTGCTGATTGGCACCCGAACCGTACTGCTGGTAGGGATTATTTTGCTGGCTGGTATCTGTACCATACTGCTCGTAGGGGCTGCCCTGCTGGTTAACATTATTCTGCTGATACGAGCTGCTTTGCTGGCCTGTACTGTCGTAATACTGCTGGTAAGCATCGTTGTACTGATTGTCTCCAGTGCCGTACGACTC
This sequence comes from uncultured Eubacterium sp., assembly GCA_947090545.1. Taxonomy (GTDB): domain Bacteria; phylum Bacillota; class Clostridia; order Lachnospirales; family Lachnospiraceae; genus Eubacterium_J. The sequence continues at coordinate 6,529 of CAMUPC010000061.1, forward strand.
TGCCTGCCGGCTCGTTTCCGTTCCATACTGCTTCGGTGTTTCGTCCTGCTCCCGGCTGTTTCCAGGCTCTTCGTTCTGATTCTTTTCTTCCATACGGAAATCACCTCATTTTTATTTTATCCATCCGTTTCCATTTGTCAATCCCTGCGCCCTCAATCAACGCCATACAAGTCTCTCGTATATACTTTATCCGACACATCTTCCAATTCTTTGGCAAAGCGGTTCGCCACAATCACGTCTGACTTTGCCTTAAATGCTGACAAATCGTTCACAACCTCGCTGCCGAAAAACAGCCGTTCCTGCAAACGCGGCTCATAGATGACCACCGTTGCTCCCTTTGCTTTGATCCGCTTCATCACGCCCTGGATCGAGCTTTGCCTGAAATTATCCGAATCCGCTTTCATCGTAAGCCTGTAAATGCCGACGACACAGTCATTGCCCGGCAGCCCGTTTCTGCCCTTGCTGCTGTCCGACTCATAATAGCCGCCCTTTGCCAGCACCTGGTCTGCAATAAAATCCTTGCGTGTGCGGTTGGACTCGACAATCGCTTCGATCAGGTTTTCCGGCACATCCTGATAGTTGGCAAGGAGCTGCTTCGTATCCTTCGGCAGACAGTAGCCGCCGTATCCAAACGAAGGGTTGTTGTACTGCTTCCCGATGCGCGGGTCAAGGCACACGCCCTCAATAATGTGCCTTGTGTTCAGCCCGCGGACTTCCGCATACGTATCCAGCTCATTAAAATAAGATACCCGAAGCGCCAGGTAAGTATTCGCAAACAGCTTGACCGCCTCCGCCTCTGTCGATTCCATATATAAAACAGGAATGTCCTTTTTCAGCGCGCCCTCACAGAGCATCCCGGCAAACACCCGCGCTGCCTGTTCCAGATCCGCACACGGCACATCCACTCCCGCAGATACGCCTGCGTCCATATGCCGCTCATCTTCCGCATTTTTCAAAGTCCCGACAATAATCCTGGACGGATACAGGTTATCATGCAGCGCGTGTCCCTCGCGCAGAAATTCCGGTGAAAATAAAATCCGGCGTGTCCGGTATTTTTCGCTGATTTCCTTTGTAAATCCGACCGGAACCGTGGATTTGATTACGATTGCCGCATTCGGATTGCACGCTGTTACTTTTTGTATCACATCTTCCACCGAAGATGTGTCGAAATAATTCATCTTCGGGTCATAATTCGTCGGCGTGGATATGATCACATAGTCCGCTTGTGCAAACGCCTGCGACCCATCCGTTACCGCGTGAAGATGCAGGTCTTTTTGTTCCAGATAATCTGTAAGGTCCTGGTCGATAATCGGCGACCTGCGCGCATTGATCATCGCCACCTTCTCTGGCTGGATATCCACAGCCGTCACCTCATGATGCTGTGACAGCAGCACAGCCAGGGACAAGCCTACATACCCGGTTCCTGCTACTACAATTTTCATTTCTCTGTCCTCTTGCCCTAATCCCAGAGGCTTCCGCCGTATACGCCCGCTTCTGTAAGCTGGCGAAATGCTTCCACCACGCTGTCCTTATCCTGCGCATACGTCACGCCAAACCACTTATCCGGCGTCGGCAGCACGCTGACTGTGGCACGCCCGCTTTGGATCATCTGGTCTACAACAGACGGCAGCAGGTATTCCGCTTTCAAATCCTGCGTGCCTGCCTGCTTTAAAAACTCGGTAAAGCCCTGTCCCAATACTTGCACAAACTCCGGCGTAAAGCCCCACAGATTCATAGACACCAGCGTATCATCCGCTAATACCGCACCGCCTTCACAGACGATCTGCCCGGATGGTTCCCGTAAAATGCCGCCCGTCTCTACGACCTTAAGCAGCTTCCGGCCGCTGTCCATCTCGCAGACCCCGCGTGTAACAGCGCCGTTTTCACTTAACGTATTTGCAATCTGAAACCCAGCCATACAGTACTCGCCTGCTGTCTGCTCATGCTCCCTTAAAAAGTGGTATACTTTTTTAAATGCCGCCTTCCCATAATAATCGTCCGCATTAATCACCGCAAACGGCACATCCAATACGTCCCTGCACGCTAAAACGGCTTGCCCGGTGCCCCACGGTTTCACGCGCTGCGGCGGGCAGGAAAAGCCCTGCGGCAGATCGTCTTTTTCCTGAAATACATACTCAACCGGGCATGTTTTTTCGATTCTTTTGCCGATCACTTCTTTAAATTCTGCCTCAATATCTTTGCGGATAATAAAAATCACTTTTGTAAATCCCGCTTCCAGCGCATCATGGATCGAATAATCAATGATGATTTCCCCCTGCGGGCCTACCTTTTGTAGCTGCTTTATGCCTGCCCCGTAACGGGAGCCAATGCCTGCCGCCATAATCACAAGTGCTATATCTTTCATGTACCGACATCCTCCTTCGTTTTCAAAAGATCCTTCAATATTCAAACGCTTTACTTATCATACCATTACTAACGGTTTTGTTCAAGTTTTTTTGGACACATGCGCCCGATTATGCTATAATACTGTTGCATCATTGATGTACTACAACTCTATCGATTCAGAAGATTCAGAAAAAAGAAAGGACAGTACAAGTATGGAGCACTATTACCAGCCGGAAATCGAATGCGCCTCCCAGGACCAGATCCGTGCCTGGCAGGATGAACGCCTGGCAAAAACCGTTACGCGTGTTTATGAAAATGTAGCATTTTATAAAAAGAAAATGGACGACGCCGGAGTCACGCCCGCGGATATCCGTTCGGTAGACGACCTGCACAAGCTTCCGTTTCTGACCAAGGACGACCTGCGGGACGCCTACCCATACGGGCTACTTGCCACCCCGCTGTCTGACTGTGTCCGTATCCAGTCTACCAGCGGCACGACAGGACGCAGAGTCGTAGCCTTTTATACGCAGCATGACCTGGACCTCTGGGAAGAATGCTGTGCCAGAGCGATCGCCGCTGCCGGCGGCACCAAGGACGACGTCGTGCATGTCTGCTACGGCTACGGCTTATTTACCGGAGGCCCTGGCTTAAACGGAGGCTCGCACAAGATCGGTTCGCTGACGCTGCCGATGTCCTCCGGCAACACCGACCGCCAGATCCAGTTTATGTGCGACCTTGGCTCTACGATTTTATGCTGTACGCCTTCGTATGCGGCTTATCTCGCAGAATCGATCTGGGAGCGCGGGCTGCAAGACCAGATCAAGCTAAAGGCAGGCATCTTCGGCGCCGAAGCATGGACAGAGGAAATGCGCCGCGATATCGAGCAAAAGCTCGGCATCAAGGCATTTGACATCTACGGGCTGACCGAGATCTCCGGCCCTGGCGTTTCCTTTGAATGCAGCGAGCAGACCGGGATGCATATTAACGAGGACCATTTTATCGCGGAGGTCATCAACCCACAGACCGGAGAAGTCCTGCCGGACGGCGAAAAAGGGGAGCTTGTCTTTACAAGCATTACAAAAGAAGCATTCCCGCTGCTGCGCTACCGCACCAGGGACATCTGTATCCTGAGCCATCAAAAATGCTCGTGCGGACGCACCCATGTCAAGATGACAAAACCGTTAGGACGCAGCGACGATATGCTGATCGTCAAAGGGGTCAACGTATTCCCGTCCCAGATCGAAACCGTCCTGTTAAACCAGGGATATCCTGCAAACTACCAGATTATTGTCGGACGCAAGAACAACAGCGACACGATCGAAGTCCAGGTGGAAATGACACAGGAAATGTTCTCAGACAATGCAGGTATTGTCGCAGAACGAGAAAAGAAGCTCGTCAATGCGCTAAAGGCAATGCTTGGCATTTATGTCAAGGTCAAGCTTGTCAATCCAAAGACAATAACGCGCAGCGAAGGAAAAGCCGTCCGCGTAATCGACCAGCGGAATTTATATCAGGGGTAACAACATCCATGCAGATTGGAGGGGAATTTATGACAGTTAAACAGATCTCTATTTTTGTAGAAAACAAACCAGGAAAGCTTGCGGAACTGACCGAGTATTTGAACCAGTCCAACATCGATATGCGCGCCCTGTCCATAGCGGAAGCACAGGATTTTGGCATTGTGCGCATTATCGTAAACGACGCGTATAAAACATCCTGCGTCTTAAAGGAAGCCGGTTATGTCGCATCGATCACTCCGGTTGTTGCGATCGAGATGCCGGATGAACCTGGCAGCCTGTTTCGCATTTTAAAAATATTGGGAGACGGGGGCGTTAACCTGGAATATATGTATGCCTTTTTGACCCGCAAGCAGTCTACTGCTTATATGGTGCTGCGTGTGGAGGATAATGAGAAAGCGATTGAGATTTTAAGCAGGAATGGGATACATACCATTTCTCAGGAGGCGCTTTCCAATTTATAAAAGGGCAAGGTATCTATGCTTTTTTCGTGAAAAGGACACTGATAGAGGGGATTGGCACGCTCTTCTCCCGGTTGGTTTTCGCGGATTCTGCAAAAATCGGTTCATTCAAAGCACAATATAATTATAATCAGCTATAGTGCTAAATAAATAATAAAACGACATCATTTATCCGTACAAATCACTTAAAAAACGGACTTGAAAACGGATGTTGTATGTGGTATATTATACATAATGAAGGAGCAATCGCCCATAGTATACCCCATGGGATACAAAGTGGTTAACCTCCCATAGTAGCTATAAGCCTACCTGTTTGGCCAAGTACAAGGTAGGCTTATTTATTTGCGCTTATCGTTCCTACCGTCTAAGTAGGTAAGCAACGCCATCAGGAAATTACCGCCTAAAAACAACAGGCTTAAAATCTGGTATGTATCCATGTGCGCCACCTCCCTCTTTCTGTATTTCCCCTGATAGGATGCAATGCCGACTGGCATAACAGCGATTGCTGTTTCAGAAAGGCGGGAGGCTATCCACCTTGCAACACGATTGCTCTTCATTAGCAATATACCACATTTCCCCATATCCGGCAATATCCTCTTTTCATTTTTTGGGTAATACGGTTTTTTCTTGCGCGAGGGACGCTATGCCATCCTACAAAAACAAAACCGGCAGGAAATGATGCAAATCCTCATTTCCCGCCAGTCCTTTTATTTCTCAGCAAAACGTATTGAAAAGCATCCCTTACCAGATCTTTACACGATCCTCAGGCGCTACATACATCGCATCTTTTTTGGTCACTCCGTACACTTCGTAAAACTCGTCAAACAACGGCAGCACCGCATTCACACGCACTTTATTTAACGAATGCGCATCTACCATCAGCAAATAATCACGATACTGGTCTGTCTGGTTGGAAGCCCAGATCTTTGCGTTGCTCTCAAACATTTTGCGCTGTGCCTGCTTGTCATCGCCGATAATGTCCAGGATACATGCCATTGCGCCCATATCTGCGATATTTTCTCCAACTGTCATCTCTCCGTTCTGATACAGCCCGTTTGCTACTTCTATACCGCTGTAATAGTCTACGACTTTCTGAGCCCGAGCCTGGAACTGCGCCAAGTCATCCTCTGTCCACCAGTTCGCAAAATTGCCGTTTTCATCAAACCGCGCACCGTTATTATCAAATGCATGGGTAATCTCATGCCCGATTACCGTGCCAATTCCGCCCAGATTTTCCGCTGCATCTGCGCCTTTCCGATAAAACGGCTCCTGTAAAATCGCTGCCGGGAATGTAATATCGTTTGTCTGCGGATTATAAAAAGCGTTGACCATCTGCGGCATTGCAGCCCATTCATTTTTATCCACACCGTTGTCCAGACGCTTTTGCGCGCCGCCGCTTAACGCATCCATAATGCTTATGATATTCTCAATCAGCCCTTTCGATGCATCAATGGAGACATCGTCATAATAAGACGGCCATTGATCAGGATACCCGATTTTCAGCTTCATTGTCTCCAGCTTTTTCACTGCCTTCTGCTTCGTTGCGTCTGAAAGCCAGTCAAGCTTTTCGATTCTGCTGCGGAATGTCGCAAGAAGCTGTTTTACGATACCTTCCACTTCCTGTTTGCTTTCCTCTGAAAAATATTTATCCGTATACAGCTTGCCAAATTCCCAGGTAAACAGCGACTGTGTCAGCTCTTTTGCAACGGTATCCGCATCTTTTTGCTCCGCTGAACCTGTCAGTGCCGCGTTAAAATCCAGCATTGCCTTGTAATGGGCACTTGTCAGATAGCTGCTGTAGCCCGCATACAGGGTATATTTTGTAAAGTTTTTCAAATCATCCAGATGCTCTGGTGTCAGATAGCTGTTTAGCTTCTTCGCATTCTCGACTTCCGACACAATGCACTGGTCAAAATTCGTAACGCCCGATGCCTTTAAAAATCCGATAATGTCACAATTGCTGTACAGAGCCGCAAGCTCCTCCTTCGTATAAGGGTTGTACATTTTTTCTACATTATAACGGTCTTCCAGCCCAAGCCCCTGCATCGCAAACTCCTGCTGCATCTCGCAGACTCTTGCCGCGATCCTTGTGGCTTCTTCCTCGCTCTCGCCTGCAAGCACAAACATCTGTTTTACATATGTGTGCAATGCCTGCTGGATGGCAAGGTTTGCCTCTGTCTGCACATAGTAATCCTTTGGCAAGGCATACGTCGGGCCGCCGTCCGTAAGCACATACTTATTGGAATCCAGCATATCCGCAGAAATGCTGAAATTCAGAACGCCATTGACACCGATATTGGCAAGCTGCGCCAGCACATCGACAAACTCTGCCACTGTCTGCGCCTGGTCAATCTGGTCCATATATTTCCGAATCGGTTCTACGCCTGCCTTATCCCTCGTCTCCATATCACGGGCGAGCAAATAAAAATCAATGACTTTCTGCTGCATGGAACCCTGCTCATAGTTCCCTTTTTCCGCAACCAGCTCATCGATCAGGCTGTTTAAATCCTTCGTAACCTCTTCCTGTAGGCCGTCAAAATTGCTCCACATGCCCTGATCCTCGCGAAGCGGATGTGCACGCAGAATCGGATCATTGATCGCCTGATAAAAATCATCCTGTAAGCGCACTTCGCCGTCTGCTGCACGCACGGTAACAAATACGGTCTCTTTCTGCTTAGAACCGTCCGCCGCCTGAACCGTAATCTTCGTACTTCCGGCTTTTTTCGCCGTAATCACGCCATCCTCAGAGACGGATGCCGTCTTTGCATCCGCGGATGTAAAGACCAGAGCCCTGTTGGACGCATCCGCAGGAACTACCTCCGCTTTAATCGTGGACTGTCCGCCGACTGGCAGCGCCACCGCAGACTTTATCACATTGACTCCGGTTACCTTTGTACCAACAGTAACCTTGATCACGGCTTTGGATTTGCCAGCCGCCGCTGTAATCTTCGCTGTTCCTTTTTTGATCCCTTTCAGTTTGCCGGATGCACTGACCGTTACGATCTTCTTATTACTGCTCTTCCATGTAACATCCGAACGGTTCGCCTTTAACTGAAACGCCTCTCCTTTTTGAATCGTAAGCGTCCCTGTCTGCGCATTGGTAATCTTTACTTCCTTTACCGCGGCTTCCACTGCGGCAGGTGACATGTCCATTGGCACGGATGAAAGCGGTGCCGCCGGAAACGCGAGTAAAGATGCCAGCAGAAGAGATAGGATTCTGCTTCTTTTTTTCATGTTGCTGCTCCTTTCCATATGATGCAATTCATAGATTTTGCATCACTTGGTATTATCATACCACTTTCTCTGGTGAAACTCAATTCCTATTTTGCCAATAGGAACCATATTATTTGAAAAAGAAACTACTTTCATTCTGAAAATCATCTCAATCCACATCCAATGCGCATTAGCAAACGCCCAGCCCTTCCATATCTATCCGGTACAATACTATGGGAATAAAAAAACTATTCGTTAACTTCCCAATAACCGTATCGCTTACCACCCTTGCGCTCAATCGTACCTTTCCTCTTTAATACATCCAAACCTCTCTGAATTGTTCGTCTATTAACAGATAGCTGCCTGGCCATTTCGGTGGTAGTTACAGATACATTTTCTTTAATCAAAGCTAATATTTTCATTTCTATTGAGACATCCTTTGTGACATCCTTTGTGACATTCAGGGCTTTGGCATCTGATACTTTCGCGCTCTGGAGGGCAGAAAATTTCACCATGATATCTTCTCCATGAACAATATACTCAGGATCATCCACTCCAAGATTTTTGCATGACTCCCGAATCTTCTGAATACCTCTTCCCCAACTTTCAATATATCCCGCACGATAAAATACTCTTGCAATATCAGGATTATATGGCTTTGATACATGGGTGCTTAAAAGTGTCTCAACTGTCCAGCCAAAGGGCAACATACTACAATTGCTGATATACATAGCATCATCACCAATACGTATCTGTACGGGAACATTGTCAGCCCAATTGCAATGGATCAAGGCATTAAAAACGGCTTCTCTTACAGCATCACGAGCATAAGGATAGGTTTCTACTCTTGTTTCTTTGTAATATGAAATTGCGGCTTTCAAATATTTTAAATAAATCAAATCAATGACTCTATCTGCCAAAATAAGCAAAGAACCATGCACTTCATCCTGGTATAATAACTCACTGCCTTCAAATTTTCCAATTTTCACATAACATCCACCGATTATCTTTTCCGGTTTACGGTAAAAACACAATGCTCCTGCGCGTTTAAGCTTTCCATCTACTACTAGATCCAGTTTTTCCAACAGCTCAGCATTTGCAATATCCAAATCTTCTTTTGCCATTCGTCCACTTCGCAAGGCCTCTCTTCTAAAAATATCAAAGCTCTCCTGATCCAAATCATCTACTCCAATATTGGATATTGCCGCTGCATCCCATTTTAACCCTGTCTTTGCCATTAAGAAATTCGTCAACGCATTTCCTCTAAGCAACTGTTTTGTGCTGCCGCTTCTATAATGGTATTCTCCATCATAATTTACAGGAAACAACCATAGATCAACGACTATCTCAATATAATCCAATCCACCTTCGGTAAGCAGATTCACATCCGCCATAATTCCCAATTTGTTTTGAATTTTATTTGGTATATCCTCCAGCAGCTTTTTTGAATTTTTGACTCCAATTACCGTCCCATCATCTCGTGTCCCAATATAAATTGTGCCGCCCTGTGCGTTGGCAAATCCACAAATCCATTTAAGATATTCGTCACGCCACGATTCTTTCCATTCTATATTTTGACTTTCTGCCATTTCATGGCCTCCACTTCACTTCGCACCACAAACTATCAAAAGCCCATATATTCCCTAATTGGTTTCATATATAACTTGTCTGCTCTTCGGTCAGCCTTCTTAACTGATACAGCAGTGGCATTGCGCCATCTCTTTTTCGCATTTTTTATATCCATCCAAATCCAGCCCGTTTTATTCAAAAAACTTTGCATTAGTATAACACATTTGTTTTCCAAAGTAAATATAGAATTGCAAAACATTTGTTCGTAAAGTCAAATTAACCAAACCGGCACACACCAGTTCTTTTCATCCAAAGGCAGCAAATCTCCCGCCATACAGACGACACTTCCTGTCCCTATTTCTACTTTCAGCGTCTCCAGCCCGCTAAACATTTCCTCTTTCCCTATTCTATCCACACATGAAAATTTTTCACCGCTGCTTTTCCCGGTGATGCGGACCTTTTGATTTCGACCGGAGACAGCACGCCGTTTTGATAAATCAGCAAATCAATCTCCTTTTGATCTTTATCAGCGGGAAGTTGGGGAGGGCTATAGTAAAATATTGATTTATTATGGACGAAATGATTGTTTTTGGCAAGTATTGGGTTGGGTTGATTTAATTTTTATTTTTTTGGGTGGGGGATGCGGGGGGGGGACGCTGGAGGGAGGGGAGAGGGGCTGGCTTCCGGCTCCTTTTCCAGAATGTAAGGAGCCCTAAGCATTCTGCGATATGCTGTGGCTGCGTCCGGGCGCGGCACCTAGTTCGCCCTGGCTTACAGCCAGCAGCTAAAGGTGCCGCTTGGCTTCGCCCCTGGTTTTATTCAGCAGAATGCTAAGGGCTCCTAACATTCCTTTCAACGGAGCCGGAAGCCAGCCCCTCTCCCCTCCCTCCGGCTGGTTTTCGCAGGCTCTACAATGAATTATGGTGAGGTTTGCTGGCATGGTTCTTTGATGAGAGATATTGATAAGTGTTGTGTGTTATGTTACGTTAGATATACGAAGGGAGCTGAATCTATGGGAACTACGAATGTAACGATTTGTATGGATGAGAATTTGAAAAAGCAGGCAGAACTTCTTTTTGATGATATGGGATTAAATATGACAACTGCTTTCACGATATTTGTTAAAGCGGTTGTCAGGCAGAATAAAATTCCATTTGAGATTTGTGCTGATCCTTTTATAGTGAGGAAAATCAACGTCACCTGCAAAAAGCAATCTCTGACCTAGAAGCTGGGAAAAGAAAGGCATCATTGTTAATTATCAAATTAAAATTGTTCAATGCCGCTCGCATTATAATGATGAGTAATGCAGGCGTGTCTAAATGAATCGTACCAAAACAGCCGTATCCGGGATTTCACCAGATACGGCTGTTTTTTGTCTATTCACCAACTGTTTGATCGATACTGCAACTACACTCCGACTGCTGACAGCTATCTTTATGTATCGTCCTGTTATACGTGTCCTATCAAAATTCCGCCAGTTTCCCCAGAAAATCAACTCCTGACTGCTGACAGCGCTTCTCCTGTCCTCATTGGTTCCTGCCTGGCATGTCTTTCGCATACTCTGCATTCCATTATGAAGCTTCGCATTATTGCCACATTGTCTAAACCCGCTCATGCTGATCTATAGATTCATTGCTAAATCAGCCTGAAATGCGCTAATGCTCCTTTTTGTCCTCACCGCCATACAATGGCACGTAAAAGATTGGCACGATTCGTTTGCCAAATTTAAAGTAAACGATCTTAAAATCATCTACGTCATAATATGGTTTGCATTTCTGCTGCATGAGATTCCGATATTTTTTATTTATCTTCATATAAAAAATACCCCGTTGCATGAAGCTGCACGCTATTATCGTTTTGCACAAATACCCTATATCTGCATGATTCTGGAATATTAAATACATGTGATGCAGCACCTATGCCTCTCACATAATATGCATTTCCATGATCATCCATAATGCCTAAATCAAAATATTTATTACTTGGTGATACTGTAGCAGATACACACATTCTTTGATTCGTAGCCACATAATAACTTCCACTCACATATCTCATATACGGATCTACATACCAATCCATATTATAATGATACCCTTCTATAATCGTCGCAATTCCATCATCTGGTTCAGTAAAGATCTGAAGCCCATCTATATCCAAATCCTCAACTCGGCAATGGTATTCTATCATCCCATCATCAGCTACCACTGTTCTAACTTTAGACCCCTCGTCCACATTCACATAGTTTTCCGTATCCTGATAAACTACGTTATGAAGATCAGCAACCGTTTTGCCTGATGCATATGCCGTAGTCCCTGAAGCAAAGATAAACGCCGCTCCCAGCGCTGCCGTAACCAGCTTTCCTGCTGACTTCATTAACCTGTACTTTTTCACAAAATCCACTCTCCTGTCAATCATTTTTTTACTGATACATAAGGCTGAGACAAACGCACTGTTTACTTGTTTTTTCTTATCATCAGGAATCAATCTTGCAATACTATCAAAATACACTCTTGCATTTTGCAGGCTCCCGGTTATTTCCAGTGCTTCCAGGTCTGCCATGCATTCGCTCCAAAAATTGATCTTCTGTACAAGTATCCATGATGCCGGATTAAAACAGTGAATCATCATGACGATTACAGAAAATGCCTTGAGTCCCAGATCCTTGTGTTTTCGGTGCGACATCTCGTGGAGAAAAATCAGCTCCAGATCCTCTCTGGAATAGTCCCTTTCCGGCAGCAGCAGCCGGGGACGTATCCATCCAATCACACATGGGATATCAATATCTACATTTCGGTTCAGCGGCAGTTTGTATTTCTCCACTCTCAGCCTGCGGCACACGCTGTCATACACCTCGACAGCAACGGGATCATACTCTGGCAGGTTATCGGCGAGCCTTCTTCTCCATTGCAGACGGTCAAGTGCCTGAAATGCGATCAGAAACGCGACCGTGACAGACCATAGAATCGCGAACACCCAAAGCTTGTCAGTAAGCTCTGCTGTTCTGGTAAAAACTAAGCCCCACACTCCCTTTTGTCCCTGAAATCTGGCTCGGTAAGTAAACAGCACTGCTATATATCCAATCGGCAGCACATACAGGACACAGATCGATCGTAATGTTGCATAGACTAATTTTGCATTTGCAATCATAAAAAAGCCCCGCAACAGCCACCATACGAAAAACAGCAGGGTACTTGTCGCGGAGCTGATCAAGACAGCGAAAAACAACTGATTAATCAAGATCATCAATTTTTTTCTTAAGTTCCTTTCGCTCTGATTCGCTCAGCATATCTTTCTTACCAAACAATCCACATACAAACGCGGACATACTGCCTCCATTCCAAAACTGAACGTAATCTTTCAATACATCGTCTTTGTATTCTTCTTTGTCAACTAATGGCTGATAATAGAAGCATCTTCCTTTCCGATACATCTTTAAATAATCTTTTTTTACAAGTCGTGCAAGGAATGTTGATACTGTTTGCGTTTTCCAGTTCTTGCCATGTTGTGAATTGACCATTTCTGTAATCTCCTGCATCGATAATTCATGCGGACTGTCCCATACACATTTCATGACAACCTTTTCACAATCTGTAATTTCCTTTGCTCTCATACCTCCATCCTTTCTCAACCTAGCACTAATCTACTACATTTGCTGGTTGCTTTCAACATTTATTTGTGGCTATAGTTTTAAAGCGCATAAGCGTGTTTAGCTATTTTAAAAAATATAACCGTTTTTGTGATCTTAGTATAGCTGAAAAAAAGCCAGAAAACAAGAGTATTTTACACATATTTTAAATGTTTTTTCAAATATACACAATTTTTTGTCAGAACTTACGTTTGTATAGCGACTACCATTGTATCTAAAAAAATACAATTTGAGGGTTTTGCAGGGTTTTTGTATTGAACTATTTTTACTCTTTTGTGATGTACGTTATTTTTGAAATGTAGTTTATTTTTGTGCGTTTTTTAAGCGGGAGGGACAACAGGATAGTAACTATTTTGATGAGTTTGTGGTTTTTGCGGGAGGGACGCTGGGAGAGGAGATGGGCACGTCCTGGCGGCGTCCGTTCCAGAAGGTTAAGAAGCCCTAAGCATCC
>CAMUPC010000062.1 GCA_947090545.1 uncultured Eubacterium sp.
TGCTGGCTGTAAGCCAGGGCGAACTAGGTGCCGCGCCCGGACGGTGCCACAGCGCAACCGCAGGATGCTTAGGGCTCCTTACATTTTGGAACCGGAACAGGAAGCCAGCCCCGCTCCCCTTCCTCCAGCGTCCCCTCTCCAAAAACTGCCCTCCCCCTACGTCAAATCATGCTCAATCAAACTAACCGACACAAGCGTAGAAACCCCCTTCTCCTGCATCGTAATCCCATACAGCCGGTCCGCCGCCGTCATCGTTCCTCGCCTGTGCGTAATCACTATAAACTGCGTATTCTTCGTCAGCTTATGCAAATACTTCGCAAACCGGTCCACATTGCTGTCATCAAGCGCCGCCTCGATCTCATCAAGCAGGCAAAACGGCGACGGCTTTAAGTTCTGGATCGCAAACAGCAGCGCAATCGCAGTCAGCGCCTTTTCTCCGCCGGAGAGCTGCATCATATTCTGGAGCTTTTTGCCCGGCGGGTGCGCAATAATGCTGATCCCGCATTCTAAGATCTCCTCATCCTCCGAAAGCTCCAGCGTGCCTTTACCGCCGCCGAACAACTGCTTGAACGCTTTGTCAAATTCCTGCTGGATCTGTGCGAATTTTTCCGCAAACTGCCTGCGCATTCCGGTATCCAGTTCTTCAATAATGCCAAGCAGCGTCTGTTCCGCCTGGATTAAATCGTCGTGCTGCGTCTTTAAAAACCCGTAGCGCTCGGATACTTCCTTGTATTCCTCGATCGCGTTGACATTGACGTCGCCAAGCTTTCGGATCTCTTCTTTTGTTTCCCGTATCCTGTTTTTCGTCCTGGACGGGTCGGCATACTGCTCGTCTTTTAGTTCCCTGGCATGGTGCGGTGTCAGCTCATATTCGCTCCACATATAGTTTGTCTGGGATTCTTTTGCCTCTTCCAGCTTTTCCTTTTGTGAAAGCAGGCGGATCAGCTCTTTGTCCAGCACATTTTTTTGCTCCGACAGCTCCTCTTGCTTTGCAAAAAATCCTTTCTGGCGCGCTGTCATCGTTTCCCTGCGTTTTTGTTCTTCTTCCAGCTCCTTTTCGTATACGGCGCTCTTTTTTTCTGATTCTGTGATTTGCAGGCGCAGCGTTTCGATCTCTTTTGTTTTTCTTGCCGCGTCAGCGTCGGCGTCCTGCGCGCCGCTTGCAAGCCCTGAAAGCTCCTTTTGAAGCGTCAGCAGCTCTTCCTGGATACGCTTGATGTTTTCTTTGATAAATCCTGCCTGCTGGTCAAATCCTGCTTCTTCCATCTGGATGTCGGACAGCCTTTTCGTTTCATGCTGCTCCGCTTTTTGGTGCTCTTCCAGTTCCTTCTGCGCTGCGGCTGTCTGTTCGTTGATCTCGCCTTCCCTGGCAGACAGCTCTTCAAGCTGTGCCGCTACCTTGGTGCGTTCTTCGTTAATCTGCTGCTTTTGCTGCTCCAGCTCCTTCGTTTCTGCCGCTAAGGACGCCGCTGCCCTGCCGCTTTCGTGCTTCTGCTCCAGGACGCGCTCCAAGTTCAGCTTTGCCGTATTCTGCTCCAGATACGCCTGCTGCATCACTTCCTGGTTCTCTTCCTGTTCCCGGCGCAGCATTTGCTGCATGGACTGGTATTCCTTAAGCTTGTCCTCCAGGCGGCGCCGCTGGTCGGAAAGCTGCTGCTCCTGTTCCTTAAGCTCCTCGATCTCCCGCTTGCGCCCGAGCAGGTTGCTGCTGTTTTTAAACGCGCCGCCGGAAATCGAACCGCCCGGAAGCAGATGCTCGCCCTCTAAGGTTACGATATTGAGCGAATAATGAAATTCCCTCGCCAGCTCGACGGCGTGGTCGATCTGGTCTACGACGAAAATCCTGCCGAGCAGGTATGCCATAACGCCTTCGTACTGCGGCTTAGTCTTTACAAGCGTATTCGCCATGCCGATCACGCCGTTGCCGTCCAGGGCACGCTCATTAAAGCCTGATTTTCGCCCGTTTACGCTTGTTAACGGCAGAAATGTCGCCCGCCCGTATTTGTTTTCCTTTAAAAACTGCACCATCCGCTTTGCAGTCCCCTCGTCTTTTGTCACGATATTTTGGATGCTGCCGCCGAGCGCTGTCTCGATTGCCGTCTCATATTTTTTTTCGACCTGCATCAAATCCGCCACGACGCCGTGGATGCCCGGCTCTTTTTCCTTTTGTTCCATAACGCGGCGGATGCTGCCGCCGTAGCCGTCATACCGTTCCGCGATATTGCGCAGCGTTTCCAGGCGGGAGTGCGTCTTATGAAACTGCGCCGCCGCCTGCTCCAGCTCGATGCGCGCCTCGTCCATGCCTTCGCGCGCTTTTTGGCGCCTGTTTTGATATTCCTGGTCCGCTTCCTGCATCTTTAAAAGCCGCTCCTTAAGATCCATCAGCGCCTGCTCATTTTTTTGGATCACGGACTCCAAGTCTGCTTCCTCGCTCATGGCACGCAGTTTGCGCTGGTTAAGCTGTGCGTTGCGGATATTTGCCTGTTCAAGCATCATATCAAAGCGCTGCTGCTGCCCTTTTACCGTACCTTTTTGGTTCAGCAGCTCGATAATCTCGTTTTTGCCGCGCTCAACCGTCTCATTGCAGGCAGCGATGCGCCCGCGTACCTGTTCCAGGCGCTCCTGCGCCTTTTCGCGCTTTTTAGCAACTTCGGCTATCCGTACGTCCAGCGCGGACTTTTCCGCTTCGTACTGCTGCTTGTCTGCAAGCTTTTTTTCACTGTCTTTTTCAATCGCCTGCCTGCGGCTTTGGTAATGCTCCTGCGACATCTGTGCCGAATGGATCTGTTCGATCAAGACGTTGACCTCGCCTTCCAGCCTTCCTTTGAGCACCGCTGTATCGCTGAGCTTGTTCCTGGCATCCGTTATCTCTGCTTCCGCCTGTTCCAAGAGCCTGGACAGCCGTTCGTACTCTTCGCGTGCCTCGTCAAGCTTTTGCTGCGTTTCTCTAAGCTGCGCGTTGGCAATCTCATATTTTTCTGCCGTCTGCCTGCTTTGGACTTCATTTTGCTCTAAATCCGCCAAAAACAGGTTGACTTCCAGCACCTTTAGCTCTTCTTTTTTCTTGATATACGCCTTTGCTTTTTCCGCCTGTTTTTCCAAAGGAAGCACCTGGCGCTCCAGCTCCGTTAAAATATCGTGGATACGCACCATATTTTCCCGCTCATGCTCCAGCTTCTTCTGGGTAGCCGCCTTGCGCCGCTTAAACTTGACGATGCCCGCCGCCTCGTCAAACAGCTCGCGCCGCTCCTCCGGCCTGCCGCTTAAGATCCGCTCGATCTGTCCCTGCCCGATAATCGAATAGCCTTCCTTGCCGATGCCCGTATCGTAAAACAGCTCCGCTACATCCTTGAGCCTGCACGAGCTGCCGTTTAACAGGTATTCGCTTTCCCCGGAGCGGTACACGCGCCTTGCAACCGTAACCTCTTCATACTCCACCGGCAGCACATGGTCTGCATTGTCGAGTGTAATCGACACGTACGCATAGCTGACCGGCCTTCGGTTTTCTGTCCCTGCAAAAATCACATCCTGCATACTGGCGCCGCGAAGCTGCTTGGCGCTCTGTTCGCCCAGCACCCACCGCACCGCGTCGGCAACATTGCTCTTTCCGCTCCCGTTTGGCCCCACAATGCCGGTAATCCCATTGTGGAACTCAAACACGATCTTATTCGCAAAAGACTTAAAGCCATGCACCTCTATGCTCTTTAAATACATTCCATCCTCCGCTTACTGCTGCCTGAATGCAGGCGCGCCGGCACCGCTTGCCTCTGCCGCGTGAAGCTTGATCAGTGCTTTGTATGCCGCTTCTTGTTCTGCCGCCTTTTTCGTATGCCCTTCCCCGGTGCTTGTCTTTTTGCCCCCAATCCACAGCTCCACCTCGAACCGCTTGTCGTGGTCAGGCCCGCTCTCCCCGACAAGCTTATAATCCATCGCGCCGATGCCGCGCCCCTGAACAGTCTCCTGTAAGATAGTCTTGCTATCATAAAAGAGCTGCTTATGCTCGATATCCGTCAGGATAAATTTCAGGATAAACTCTTTTGCATTAGCAAAACCACCATCCAGATAAATGGCGCCAATCACCGCTTCCAGCGCATCGGACAAGATCGAGCTGCGCTTCCTGCCGCCCATACGGTCCTCCCCTCTGCCAAGCAGCAGGTAATCGCCAAGGTGCAGCTCCTTTGTACAATATGCAAGCGTCGGCTCGCATACTAGGCTTGCCCGCAGCTTTGTCAGCTCTCCCTCCGGCATCTCTGGAAAATGATGGTACAGATATTCGCTCGTAATAATCTCCAACACCGCGTCTCCTAAAAACTCCAGCCTTTCGTTATCCGAATGGCGCTTCATCCGCTTTTCGTTTGCGTACGAGCTGTGTGTCAGCGCCTGTTGCAAAAGCCCGGCATTTTGAAACGAATAGCCGACTGCCTGCTGAAATTCCAACTGTTTGTTCATAAATTTCCTCACTTTCCGTGAACAAGGGTGTTTTAAAACAACATCGATCGTCTCAAAACACCCTTCTCCATCAGTTCAATGCATTTTTAATCTGTTCTACGGCATCGCCGACGGTTGCAATCTTTTCTGCTTCTTCATTGGCGATTTCGATATCAAACTCTTCTTCAATGCCCATAATAATCTGAAAGACATCCAGAGAATCGGCACCAAGGTCATCGACAAAAGTAGTATCCATCGTGATTTCTTCTTCATCCACGTTTAACACTTCTGCAATGATTTTTTTGATCTTCTCGAATTCCATATGCTTTTTTCCCTCCTTTATCATTTTGCT
Source organism: uncultured Eubacterium sp. (assembly GCA_947090545.1). Classification (GTDB taxonomy): domain Bacteria; phylum Bacillota; class Clostridia; order Lachnospirales; family Lachnospiraceae; genus Eubacterium_J. Next base: position 4,781 of record CAMUPC010000062.1, read on the forward strand.
TTATTTGGACTGCTGTGGCTCAGGCGCGTCCGCCGTATGAAACTGACGGCTGATTTTTTCGTTAATCTTTTGCTTTGAAAATTGCACGCACTGAATCACAGATTGTTTGACCTCAGATGCATTCGAGCTTCCATGCGCCTTTACGACAAGCCCTTTGAGCCCAAGCATCGGCGCCCCGCCATACTGGGAAGCGTCAAAGCCCTTGAGCGTTTGTTTCAGCGCCGGCTTAATCAAAAGCGCGCCAAGCTTTGTCCGAGCCGAGCTCATCAGCGTCTTTTTCACCTGTGAAAGCAGCATCGAACTGGTTCCTTCATACAATTTTAAAATTACATTTCCTACAAATGCCTCGCACACAATGACATCCGCCGCCCCAAACGGAATATCCCGCGCTTCGATGCTGCCGATAAAATGAAGATCGGTACATGCCTTAAGCAGCGGCATCGCTTCTTTTACAAGCGCATTGCCCTTTTCCTCTTCCGCCCCGATATTAACAATCGCGACGCGCGGCTTTTTCACGCCGACAATCCGCTCCATGTAAATAGACCCCATTTTAGCAAACTGTACAAGCTGCGAAGCCCTGGCATCCACATTTGCGCCGCAGTCGATCAGGAGCGATACGCCCTTTGCCGTAGGGATTAACGGCGCCAGCGGCGGGCGCTCCACCCCTTTCATCCTGCCGACGATCAGCTGTCCGCCCGCTAAGACGGCCCCGGTGCTGCCTGCCGATACAAACGCGTCCGCTTCCCCGCGCTTTACCATATTTAACCCAACGACAATCGAAGAATCCTTTTTCTTACGGATCGCTGCCACCGGCGGCTCCGCCATCTCGATTACCTCTTCGGCAAATACCGTCTCCACACGGCTTTTCTCATACTGATACTTTTGAAGCTCTGCCTGCAACGGCTTTTTTTGCCCCACCAAAACCAGCGTCAGGCTTTTCTGCGCTTTCAGCGCTTCCAGCGCGCCTTTTACAATCTCGCCCGGAGCATGGTCTCCACCCATCGCATCGACGACTACTTTGACATTTGTACCCATAATGCCCTCCTGTTTTCCATACACTGGTAACAAATCATTTACAATATACTATATGTCTTTCTATAAATCAACAGAAAATTTGAATCTGTTTCTCCCAAGCAAAAAGACAGCTATAAACGGGTGTGTTTATAGCTGTCTCCTGCTCTTACGCGATATAAAAATAGGACACGCCTATATCAATTCCTTGACCCATACAGACATTTCCCCGATCCCTCTGTTGTTCCAATAAGCGTATGGAACCGCCTCCAGGGTAACATCTGACAGGCTTAGCGGGTACTCCCCATACAGTTCTCCTTTTTCCCATGCTGCCTCCCTGATTCTCTTTCCTTTGAAAACCAGCTTCGTAATGCCGCCAAACATATCGGTATATACTTCCTCGATCTTTTGAGTGGTATCGGCGTACAATTCAGATAAATTCTTTCCATTGTCGATTTCCTCCAGGCAATATACCAAAGGCCCTTTTACAACTGCCACCTTGCCGCAGTCCGCCCTGACATTCGGATTGGCACGCACAAATCTTGCCGGAGAGGAAAAGGATACCGCAATGTTTGTATATCCATTAAGCGGCACTACCGCATATCCTTTTTCCTCTGTATAATCTACCGAGCCGCTTTGTGCCAAAATATGAAAGCCACGGGCATATTCCGGTATTCTGACAGCCAGCCTGATCCCGCCTGCCGGTACGCCGGCAACTGTAATATGAACCTGGTTCTCAAACGGAAACCTGGTCTCCATCGTAACATGCACCTTTTCGTTTCCAAGATGGACCGTAGCCTGATTGGAAATAAACAGGTTGATATACAGCTCACCTTCTCCTGCCGCGTAAATATACTGTCCCATAGATGCCAGCGTCCTTGCAATATTCGGCGGGCAGCACGCCACACCGAACCATTTCTGGCGAACCGGCTTTACATGCTCCTTTGAGGTGCGTTTGATACAGTTTTCCGGCCATACTTCAAGCGGATTGACATAGAAAAAGCTTTTGCCATCCAGCGCAATGCCGGCAAGCACCGTATTATATAAAGCTCTCTCAACCGTATCCACATACGAAGAATCCCTTGTAATCTGCGCCATCCGTATCCCAAACATGGCAAGCCCGATCGATGCGCAGGATTCTGCATAATTGCAGTCATTCGGCAGGTCATAATCCGTAGTAAACCGTTCCAGGATACCGGACGCGCCGATTCCTCCGGTAATATACATCTGCCTTGTTACGATATTCTTCCAGACCCTGACACATGCATCCATCAATTCCTGGTCCTCATATTCATAAGCAAGCTCCGCCATCGCCGTATACATATAGACGGCTCTGACCGCGTGGCCTTTTGCAGCTTTCTGCTCCCGCACCGGCTCGTCAGACTGCGAATATACCGGCTGGTAATCCGCCAGCTCAGGGAAAATATTCCAATACTCCGGTGTCTGGATCTCTTTTAAGAAATAGTTCTCTCCTACTCCTCTTGCATCAATAAAATACTTTGCCAGATCCAGATATTTTCTCTCCCTCGTCACCTGGTACAGCTTTATCAGCCCTATTTCCACCTCCTGATGGCCAGGATATCCGTGGATCTTTCCTTCCTCTGCGCCAAATGTCTCACAAAGCAGGCCGGCAAGCTTTTGTACAACCTCTAAAAACTTGCGCTTGCCCGTCCCCTGGTAATAAGCGACTGCTGCCTCCATCATATGCCCTGCTGTATACAGCTCATGCCCCTCACACAGGTTTTTCCATTTGCGCAAAGGCTCCTTGATCATAAAATACGTATCCAGATATCCGTCCTCCTGCTGCGCCTGTGCAATCAGGCTAATGACCTCATCCGCTGTTTTCTCAAGCTCTTCGTCCTTCTCCGCTGCCAGAACAAAGCCAACCGCTTCCAGCCATTTCAAAATATCCGTATCCTGAAAAACGGCTCCATAAAACGCTCCGCTCTTCTTCCCTGCCGCAATCTTAAAATTTTCCAAGCAGTGGGACGGCTCCGCATCCGGTATCAGGTCATTCATTGCCTTCCACTGGTAAGGTATAATCTGTTCCCGAACCAGATTGACATGCTTTGACCAAAACGGGTCCTGAATTTTAATTTTCGCTAAATCTACAGAATGTAATCTCACTCCTGCCCCTCCTTGTTCACATTGTTTTAAGCCTTCACCGCGCCGTTTGTCAGCCCGCTGACAATGTACTTCTGCATAAAGATAAAGATCAGCACAACCGGCAGGATCGCAATCATCCCAAATGCCATCGTCGCATTCCATAACGTCTGGTACTGCTGTACATAATTGTAGATACTGGATGTAATCGGGCGCTTATTCGGGTCGGTAATAAACGTAATGCCGTAAATCAAATCGCCCCATGCATAGACAAAGGAAAATACCGCCGCTACGACAATTCCCGGCTTTGCAATCGGCAGCATGACCTTGGTAAAGGAAGTAATGCTGTTGCAGCCGTCGATTTTTGCCGCCTCATCCAGCTCTTTTGGAATCGAAAGAAAATAGGTCCGCAGGATAATAATACTGAACGGAATCCCAAGCGTCGCATCGGCAAGGATTGGCGCCAGATACGAATTTAACAGCCCCATTCCTGAAAACATAATGTATAAGGAGGTAAGGATCAGCGTAGACGGAAGCATCTGTGTCATTAAGAAATATAAAATCAGCACTTTCCTGCCGCTGAACTTAAATCTTGCCAGCCCGTAAGCCGCCGGGATCGACAGGACGGTAGAGATCACCGTAGCCCCGCAGCCAATCATAAGACTGTTTTTAAATCCCCGAAGGGTATCGCTGGAAGCGGACAACTGATCTGCAAACGCTTCAAAGGTCAGGTTTTTCGGCCAAAGCGGCGTGGGGATCTGAAAGATCTCAACCTGCGTCTTTAACGCCGTAACGACCATCCAATACAGCGGAAAGATAAAGATTACAAATACAAACAGCCCGATTACAAAAAATTTCCAGTTTCCTTTGTCCTTCTTCATCCTACATCACCTCTTCTTCGTCATTAATCAGCTTAATATAGAAAATACCTACCGCAAACAGGATCAAAAACAAAATATTCGCTGCCGCCGCACCCTTACTGAACTGGAACTGTTCAAAGGACAGCTTGTACGCATAGGTGGATACCAGCTCTGTCGCGTTGATCGGCCCGCCCTTTGTCATAACCCACACAAGGTCAAAGACTTTAAATGTATAGACAAACCCCAACGTCAGTACAGACATAATCGCAGGGCGGATCATCGGGATTGTAATTAAAAACAATGTCTGGAACTTGTTCGCCCCGTCCAGGTTTGAGCTTTCATAAATATCCTCTGGGATCGTTGTAAGCCCTGTAATTAAGAGCATCATATTAAACGGAATCCCTATCCATATATTTGCTACAACAATCGCCGCCATCGCAAGCTTTGGCTCTAACAGCCACTCCAGCGGCGCATCGATCAGGTGCAGTGACAAAAAGAGCTGGTTGATAATCCCACCCTTGCTTGCAAACATAAACTTAAACAGCAAGCCCGCAACCGTAACCGGCAGCAGCCAGGAAATCATTGTAACGCCTCTGAAAAAAGAGCTTCCCTTGAATTTTTTATTGAATAAAAGCGCCAGCCCAAACCCAATAAAAAACTGGAAAAAAATAGATACTACTGTAAAAACCAACGTATTGACAATGGCAGACGGCAAAATGGCGCCTTCTCCCGCAAACAGCTCTGTATAATTTTGAAATCCGGCAAACGACTGCTTCGTTTTATCTGCAAACGTATATACATCTACATTTTTAAAGCTCAGGATAAAATTCTGTATCATCGGATAACCGACAAATACGAGCATATAAAGTGCAGCCGGAAGCGCGAACATAAATCCTGCCCTGATTTTGATTGGACTTTTTTTCTTCATCTCATCCCATCCCTTCCCTTCTATGTTCCCGTTCCTTATTTTTCTGCTGCTTTCACCTTGTCTACGGCTGCCTGTGTATCCTCTGCCGCCTTTTCAGGAGTTTTTGCAGAAGTCATTACTTCCTGGAAGCCTGTCTGGATCGCATCGGAATATGCCGGCCAGGACGCGCTTGGCCCTCTTGGAATGGATGTGTCTAACTGCTTAATAAATGCTTTCTGAATCGGGTCGTCTGTCCAGTAGGAATCCTGCGCCGCCTCAGTCTTTGGAGGGAAGGAGCCATACTGCACCATACAGTCGATCATAACCTCTGTCTGGTCATAATATTCCATAAATGCGATTGCGCCGCTCATATCATCCTGCTTTACCGCACCCATATTCTCACCGCCCAGGATCGAGGTCGCCTGGCCGGAATCCGCATCCTTCTTTGGAAGGACTGTCACGCCATAGTTGAGGTTCGCAGCTTCCTTTTCAATGCCTGGAATCTGCCACGGCCCATTCTGCTGCATCGCAAGGTTGCCGGCAACAAAGTTATTGTTGGCATCTGACTGTGTCCAGTTCACGCAGTCCTTTGCCCAGGAGCCCTCTGCCACCATTTCCTGCATCAGGTGATATGCGTCTGTGCCGCCTGTAATGTTCTGATAATCCCCGCCTGCCGTATACAGCCACTGCAAGCACTGGAACGTACCTTCATCTGTTCCTGTCGCCGCATTTCCAAATCCGGTTACGCCGTCCTTCGTCAATGCCTTTGCCATCTCACGAAACTCTTCCCATGTCGTATCCTCGTCAGGATATTCTATATTTGCCGCGTCAAACAGGTCTTTGTTATAGAATAGAGCGGTACAGTTCGTCGCAAATGGAATGCCGTAATGCTTGCCGTCAGCCATTGTAGAGGACATCGGCCCTTCCATATATTCATCCCAGTTAATATCCGCGCCCGACACATCTCCAAACAGGTCCATCTCTATAAACGAAGCCATGCCACACCCGTCCAGGATCACAAGGTCCGGCAGCTCACCGGAAGCCATGCCCAGTGTCAGCTGCTTTTCATAATCAGCAAACGGCACATACACATGGGACGCTTCATACTGGTCCTGCGATTGATTAAATCCGTCGATCATATTCTGCATCATCGTCTTTTGCGCGTCTGTCTCAAAGTAATCCCAAATCACAACGGATTCCTTGCCCTGTGCGGCTCCTTCGCCCTCGGAACCAGAGCTTGCGTCAGAGGCATCCCCTGCGCCTGCTGCTTCTCCCGCTGGCGACGAGCCCTGCGCGCTGTTCCCGCCCTTTGATCCGCAGCCTGCCAACGTCCCCGCCAGCATCGCCATACATAAGATCGAACCAACTATTTTTCTTTTCATATTTTTCCCGCCTTTCCCAAAGCTTGTGTGCTTTGCTTTTATGGATATGATTGATATGTGATCTGATACCTAAAGTATAAAAAAAATCGCTTTTTCCCGATACTCTAAATATTTAAACAGGGTGGAAATTCTTTAACTGAATCTCCACCCTGTTTTCCTGTTTGCTATCTATGTCTTTTTCTTTCTGATTTTTTTAATTTCCCTGCATACCTCTTCCGGCGTATTCTCTCCTGTAATGACCCGGTACTGCGCGTCAGAGAGTATCGCGGACAGCTCTGCCCAGTTGTCACAATCGGCTCTGGCGACACAATTGTCCATCTGTAAGAGCACTTCCCGGTATTTTGGATTCACCTTTAGGGACAGCTTTGCCACATCCTCCCTGGGCGGCAGTGAATTTGCCATCAGGTTGGCATTGAGCATTGCCGACGCCTGGCTGTAATAGTTTAAAAACGCTATGCTTCCCTGTACGTTTTTTCCTTTGATGACCGCGATATCCTCTCCTCCCAGCATCCCTGTCTGCTGGCGTCCTGCCGGAAACGCTGCTACACCGTAAGAAATCCCTGATTCGTCCAAGGCAGGGAACACCCAGGGTCCATTTACCATCATCGCGCACTGCCCATCCATAAATATCCTTGCTACATCGTTCTGAGACCAATTCACGCAATCACGCGACATCCATCCTTGCTCCACCATCTCCCGGATAAACCGGAAGGCGCGCAGCGTCCCAGCCCCGCCTGCCTGTTCGATGCTGTCGCCCGCTGAAAGCAAAAAGGCTCCAAACTGAAACACGCCCTGCTCCCCATTGATCGCGGACATGGCAAATCCATACCTGCCGGGAACGGAAAGCTCTTCGGATGCCTGCCGCAGCTCCTCCCAGGTCTTTGGCACGCTGGCCCCTGCTTTTTCCAAAATCTCCTTATGGTAGATCAATACCAGGTTATTGCAGCAAAATGGCAGCCCGTAATACCTGCCTTGTGATACCACAGGCCGCATGGCATTTGGAAAATACTTGCCCAGCCCTTCGATCTTGTTTACCTCTTCTGTAATATCCTCCAGCTTGCCCATATTAATATAAGACTGCATGTCAGGATTATCTACAATCGCCATATCGGGAAGCTGGTTCTGCGTAATGGCAATCGCAAGCCGCTTATTAAATTCCGTCACCGGCCCATGATATTCCCATGTCAGATGGTATTGCTCCTGCGATTCATTAAACCCTTTGACAAGCTCATCCATCGAAGCCTTCTGCATCCTTGTCTCATAGTATGTCCACAAGACAAGCTTCTGCCTGACGTCCGTGTTTTCCTTCTCCGTACTGCCCTTTAAAGGCGCGCACCCATACGCCGCAAGCGCACACAGCAGCAGCACGCCAGGCAGTATTTTTTTCACCCAAATCCCCATCTTTGCCTCCTACTTCATCTGCCGGTACTCCCCGGGAGATACGCCGACCACTTCTTTAAAGACTCTTTGAAAATATTTCGGGTCACTGTATCCGACTGCATTTGCAATCTCATACACCTTTTTGTCTGTACCCTTGAGCATCCGCTTCGCATGGCTGATCCTGAACTGCTTTAAAAACACCGAAAAATTAATGCCCATCTCCCGGTTAAACAAGGTGCTCAAATACTCCGGGGTAATCTCAAGGACTGCTGCGACCTCTTCCTGCGTCAGCCCTTCCTGATAATGCTCCCTGATATAATTAATCGCCCTCTTGATCACATAATTGCTGATATCCTCCCGCTTTGACGGCTGGGAGGCAATTGCCGAAAACACATCCATACAGGCGCGCTCCAGCTCATGCCAGGTCACAGCGCTTTCCATATTGCGCAGCAGGTTTTTGCTCTTCAAATGCTGATACCTGGCATGGTCGATCTCCTGGACCGTATCGCCGACGAGATAATAATATTTGATAAACGCCTTGCGTATCTCTCCGATCTCAAAATGCCCATTTGCCATATATACAAGAAAATCCCTGATCCCCTTCTCCAGCTTTTGCATATTATCCTGGCAGACCGCATTTCGTATCTGGTTGTAAATGGAAACCGGGGCAGCAAACGGCTTTGGGCAGTACTCCTGAACCTGCCTGGCATCCAGCCATCCTGCCGGCGTTAATACAAGCGCATATTGCAGCACCCCGTCCAGTTCCCGTGCGGTACTCTGTATCTGCTCCGGCATGTGAAATTGCTTCCTTGTCCAGATTGCTTTCTCCGGCGCATCCCGGTATTTTAAAATCAGCCTGTTATAGACGGACTTTTCAAAGGACTGCATCTGCCCGTTCTTTTCCCCGCATCCGAGCAGATATCCCTTCTGAGCATTCTCAAGATAGATATAATAAACCTTACATTCCTCATACTTTTCCTTCAGCTCTTCTACGATATGCTCCATCTCATCCCGGAAAGAAGATCCTGCCGACCCAAGATAGCCCGCAAAAAGCATATACTCTCCTTCCGGCGGAAAACCGTAGATATCCTTTAAAATACTGCTGTTTTTCTCTACATCCTCTTCTTTTCCCAGCATCAGGCTCCTTACATACATGCCCGGCGTCCCGTTTGTCATTTGCTCACGCTGGATCTTCTTTTCCACCTGGCCCAGCATTTTGCGTACATCGTCAATATCCAGCGGCTTCAAAAGATACTCGTCCACCCCATACCGAATTGCTTTCTGGGCATATTCAAACTCAGAATACCCGCTCAGGATTACCGCATGTAAAGGCACTTTGCGCTCATAGAGGGTTTTTACCATTTCCAGCCCATCCATCTTGGGCATCCGTACATCAGTAATGACAAGGTCTGGCTTAAATCTTAAAATCATCTCAAGCCCTTCCTCCCCGTTCACTGCCTCTCCCTGAACTACATGCTCTGTCTGCGTCTCGATCATTTTTGCAATCCCTTCCCTGATTTTTACCTCATCCTCTACAATCACGATTCTCATTCCGCAGGCTCTCCTTCCTCGCTCACCGGGATTTTTAACGTAACGACTGTGCCGATTTCCAAAATACTGCTCACATTCCAGGACACACGGCTTCCATAGTACATGCGCATCCTGGAAAACGCGTTATGCAGCCCGATACTCTGCCCGTCCTCTGCCAGATCCATATCCGGCGCATTCCATTTGTCGGCCATCTCACGCGTAATCCCTTTCCCATTATCCTCGATAATAATATCCAGCTCATCCCTGTGCTCGGAGAACATCACATCCACGCGCAGCATCCCGCCGTACTCGATTTCCTTAAATCCATGAATAATGGCATTTTCCACAAAAGGCTGGAGCAGAAGCTTATACACGCGCACCTTCTCCGTCTCCGGCTGGATATGGATTTCACAGGCAAACGCATCGTTAAACCGCATCTGTTGCAGGCTCACATACTTTTCCAGCCAGTCCGCCATCTCCGCCACAGTCGCCATTTTATTGCTTTTATCCACGCTATAGCGCAAAATCACACCCAGGTTTCTGACCATTCGGCTGATCTGGTATTCTTCCTTTTCAATTGCCATCCAGTTAATGGAATCGAGCGTATTGTACAGAAAATGCGGATTGATCTGCGCTTCCAGTGCACGGATCTCTGCTTCCTTCTGTTTGACGGTTACTGCCTTTACCTCTTTAATCAGGCATTTCACCTTTTCCGTCATCGTATTGAAATTATCCGCAATCTGCCCCATCTCGTCCTTGCTCTCTACACATACCTGTACATCCAGATTGCCCTGCTGCACATCCACAATCCCTGCTACAATGCTTCTTGTCGACCGCTCAATCAGCCGTACGGTATAACGAATCAAAAACACCGAAGCACAAAGCAGCAGCACGCCGATGACAATCGTCAGATTCTGAATGCGCCTGACGTCCCGCAAAATATAGTCCTCATCATAAGCATTATAAAAAAGCCATCCTAGGTCTTTATTCTCATACTGATAAAGGGCAATCTTTTTTCCCTCCAGCATCCTCGTTTTTTCCACAAATTCTTTGACTGTCCTGCCGCCTGACAGCTTGATGCCGGAATAAAAAGCATTTGGGTACGTCAAAATATTGCCGTCCTTGTCGGTAATAAAATTGATCGTATAGCATTCCTCGTTTTCCTGCGCCACGCCGCATACATCGTTGAGCACAGACTCGTTAATGCTCATAATCACCGTACCAACCGCACCTCTTTGTATATCTGTAAAGTCGTACATCTGCTTGGATATATGAAAGATCCGCTCTTCCCCGCCTTCCCGCAGGACACGCTGCGTAGGAGCGACGGCCATATTGCCGGACGCCTCCTGTGCCAGTCTGTACGGCACAATGCTTTTTTTATCCTCGTAGCCTTCCCACAAATTATCTACCACAGACGCCATCCCAAAATCGTAAGTAATGTCCTCTCCATTTTCCAAAATAATACTGATACATTCAATCCCGCTGGCTGACAGCCCATACTGCTGTATTTTTCTGCTGATCTTGCGATATGCTCGCGCGCGCGTTTCCTCCGACGCATTCTGGCAGCTCGCAATATATGCAACAATCTCATCATCCGCATAAATCTGGTACACCAGGTTCGTATAAACGTCCACCGTCAGCGCTGCCCTTTCTGAGATCTGCGCAAGCTGGTTCGCCATAAGCTCGTCCACCTTTTCTCTGATATGATTCGAGATCACATACAGCATCAAAACCTGCGACACAAGCAGCGGGATCACAGATGTCACAAGAAACGTATACATAATCTTTTTTCCAACCTTCTGGTCCGCAAACCAGCGCAGGAATCTCCTCCCGGCTCTCATACACTCCCTTCCTCTCCGTCCGCCGTACCGAAGCGCATCTGAAAACTGCCCGCCCCTGCCAGCCTAATAAAATAGCTATGCAGGAAACGCCAGGCGTCTCCATACATAGCCATCATGCCAAATCACGGCACATCTGTATTTTATACTCCATAAAATTCCCGCTTCTCTCCAACCCCTTTTACTATACAGCAAAAAAGACTTTACAGCTCTGTGCAAAAGCCTTTCTGCAAAGCTGTCGCAAAGTACTTGTAAAGCCTTTCCGGTCATTAATCTACTGCAATGATCTCTTTTTTGTTGTAAGTGCCGCAATTTTTGCATACGCGGTGCGGTACCATCAGCTCCCCACATTTACTGCATTTTACTAATGTAGGAGCCGTCATCTTCCAGTTTGCTCTTCTTTTATCTCTTCTGCTCTTAGAACTTTTATTTTTTGGACAAATAGACATCTGCTTACACCTCCTTAAACTTGTTAAACACATCTTGAAATGCCGCCATCCGCGGGTCTGGCACTGTCCTGTCACAGCCGCAGTCCGATTCGTTGAGGTTCGCGCCGCATTTAGCACAAATCCCCTTACAGTCCTCGGCGCACAGCACCTTCGCCGGCCATAAAAACAGAATTTCCTCGTATACCAGCCGGTCTGCGTCAAGCTGACAGCCATTCATATATTCCACCTGTTCCAAATCATCCTCTTCTTTTCCCAGCAAATGCGGGATCGAAAGGCATTTGTCAATGGCAAGGCGCAGGCAGACTGAGACGTCGGCAAGGCACCTGTCACATGGAACGGATATCGTTACATCTGTTTCCCCCTGGATCAGCAGCCGCCTGTTCTCCACGTTCTTCAGATGCAAGGTGAATGGTTCTTTTTTTATGATGGGAAAAGCCCCCATTTTAGATTCCACTGTATCCATGCCAATATGCACTTTTATTTCCTCTTCTGCGTTTCCTGATGAACACAGTGCTGAAAGATCTAAAATCATGGCGCCTCCTGTCATTTTTGCTTGATTGTTCAAACATACACGAAAAAAGTATAACCAACTGTGATTTATTTGTCAATATGAAAAACGAATTAATTTTCGCCAATCAGCGTTCTACCAAAGTAACCGTCTCCCTTGCGATCGCAAGCTCCTCGTTCGTAGGAATCACAAGCACCTTGACTTTTGAATCCGGCGTAGAGACAATCGTCTCTTCTCCCCGCTTGCTGTTTTCCTCATCATCAATCTGAATCCCCAAAAACGAAAGGCTGTCGCAGATCTGCTTACGGATCACACCATTATTCTCCCCGACGCCGGCGGTAAAGCAAATGCAGTCCACGCCATTCATCGCCGCCGCATAAGCGCCAATATACTTTAACACACGATAATTAAATACCTGCTGCGCAGTCGCCGCCCGTTCATTTCCGGCTTTTTCGGCTTCCTCTAAGTCCCTGAAATCCGAAGAAACACCCGATAGCCCCATCACGCCGGACTTCTTATTTAAAACATTCAATACCCCGGCAAGATCCAGGTTTTCTTTCTTTGCAATATATTCTACCGCAGACGGGTCAATATCGCCGGAACGCGTCCCCATCACAAGCCCCTCCAGCGGAGAAAGCCCCATCGAAGTATCTACGGACTGCCCGTTTTTCACCGCACACACCGAAGCGCCGTTTCCAAGATGGCACACAATTGTCTTAAGCGACTCATACGGCTTGCCTAAAATATCCGCCGCACGTTTTGACACATAGCTGTGGCTGGTGCCGTGGAACCCATATTTACGCACCCCGTAATGTTCATAATATTCATACGGAACGCCGTACAAATACGCTTCCTTTGGCATCGTCTGATGAAACGCCGTATCAAATACGCCAACCATCGGCGTATCCGGCATTAATTCCTTGCACGCGCGCACGCCGATTAGGTTCGCCGGATTATGAAGCGGCGCCAAATCCGAGCACTCCTCAACGGCTGCAATCATCTCATCCGTAATCACCGCAGACGCCGCAAATTTCTCTCCGCCATGCACGATCCTGTGCCCGACAGCCCCGATCTCCTTAAGGCTTTTTATTACGCCCGTCTTTTCATTGGTCAGCGCGTCAATGACCATCTGGATCGCCTGCTTATGCGTTGGCATCGCTGCCTCGGTTATTTCCTTTTCCCCGCCGGCAGGCTGGTACACAAGCCTCCCGTCCAGCCCGATGCGCTCGCACAGGCCTTTTGCCAGCACGCCTTCTGTCGCAGAATCAATGACCTGGTATTTTAAGGAAGAGCTGCCGCAGTTGATAACTAATACATTCATGTTCTTTCTCCTTTATGTCTATATTTATTGGACATTATTATAACCCTTGTTTGCGAAATATACAAGAACTGTTAAAAATTTGACAAATCATGCAATAAACTTTCTAACGATGTTCACACATTTGCGCTTTTACATAGTCAATTAACGGCTGTGCATACATTTCAGAAGAAATATCATAGGAACCAGTAATCGCCTGCTCAAATGCCCGGTCAGCATCCGTTTTGTCCTTTTTCTTCTTAAGCATCACCGCAGCCGCCTTCATCATCCATTTGTCCGTCACAGACATCTTCTCATAACACAAGCCGCCCGGCATATAAAAATGCGGAATGTCCCGAAGCTCCCTGTCTGTCAGGTTTTGCTTCCAAAACTGCGCAATCTCCTCCTTTGCCGTATCCGGCATTGCTCCTGTCACAAACAAAATCAGGTTCTTAATCCGGCGCTTTCCATACAGTTCCCTTATTTTTTTAAACCCGTCAATCCTGCCCGCATGTGCCCGGCTGCCAAAGACCACAATCGGATATGCCGACAGCCGGTTCGCTTCTGCCAGCTTATTATCTGCTGTCGCACAGTTCAGCTCGTCCGCGATGATCTGCGCATATTTTTTTGTAAATCCCGTACTGCTTTTATAAACTACAATCACCTGATTTCCCATCCTGCTATTCCTCCTTTTTATCCTTTTCGCTGCTTTCCTGCCGCACCTGCCTGAAACATGCTCCTTTTGCATTGCTTTCCTGCCGCGCCTGCCTGAAAAACGCTTCATATGCCGTCTGCTGCTGCGCAAAAATCTCTTCCGCCGGTATTCCAGGCGTTGTCACCGAAAAAATCGTCCCTATCCCAACCGTATAAATGAGCATATGCAGATGCAGTTCCTTCGCCTGCTGCTGCGGGATGCCAAGTTCTTTTGCAATCGTCTGCGCAAGCTGCGGGTTCGCATTTGCATGGTACAGGTCGTCGAGCGAAGCAATGCCTTCCCTTTGATGCAGGATAAACATTTTAAACAGGCTAGGTTCTTCTTTTGCAAGGCAAAGGTATGCCTGCCCGGTGCTGCGAAACAGATCCTTTTCGTCCAGGCGGCTGTCTACATAGGCTTGGACAAATGAAACGGCTCTCTGTATGACCTCGTGGCGCAGTTCGTCCATATTTTTGCAGTAGCTGTAGATCGGCTGTACGGAACAGTTTAGCTTTTTTGCAATGTTTTTCACTAAGACCTGCTCCATTCCGCCGGATCTTGCCAGATCAAATGCTGCGTTTACAACCATTTCTTTGGTAATCTTTTGTTTTGGCATACTTTTGTCTCCTGATGCTGTTAGCAATATAATTGATTTATATAAACTGTTTATATAAAAGGATTATATGATAAGATAAATAAAAAGTCAAGGGAAAAGTGAAGGGGTGACAGAGGATATGCTTGGATGGTGTGTGGAAAAATCAGATAAAATTGAAGTTTTTTGGAGAAAGGACGCTGGAGGAAGGGGAGCGGGGCTTGCCTCCTGTTCCGATTCCAAAATGTAAGGAGCCCTAAGCATCCTGCGGTTACGCTGAG
>CAMUPC010000063.1 GCA_947090545.1 uncultured Eubacterium sp.
CATTTTGGAACCGGAACAGGAAGCCAGCCCCGCTCCCCTTCCTCCAGCGTCCCCCATTTCTCATCCCACCTCTTGACAACAAAAGTCTAATGCGTTAAACTATACTCAAGTTTAATGCATTAGACTTTTTTACACAAAAAGAAAGGAGAACCCCAAATTTGGAAACACCTAAAATCTTT
Organism: uncultured Eubacterium sp.; assembly: GCA_947090545.1. Lineage (GTDB taxonomy): Bacteria > Bacillota > Clostridia > Lachnospirales > Lachnospiraceae > Eubacterium_J. The sequence continues at coordinate 180 of CAMUPC010000063.1, forward strand.
GAAAGCGAATACCGTCTCTGCGAACTCGTATGGGCACACGAACCTATCCCCAGCGGCGAACTCGTAAAACTGTGCATGGAACAGTTAGAATGGAAGAAATCCACAACTTATACTGTAATCAGGCGCCTAACAGAGCGCGGAGTACTAAAGTCGGAGCAAACTGTAGTAACATCGCTCATCTCCAGGGACGAAGTACAGTCCAGCGAAAGCGCACAAGTCGTAGACCGTACATTTTCCGGCTCCCTGCCGAGGTTTATCGCCGCGTTTACAAGAAAAAAGCCGCTGACGCCCCAGGAAGCAGATGAAATCCAGCACATTATTGATGCATACAAGGGCTGATGCTTGGAATAGGTTATGAAGAGCTTTCAAGCAGCTTAGGTCATCAGCATAACCAAAAGTCAGGTTCAGAAAGGATCATATATTATGGAGCGATTATTTTTATCAGTTTTGCATACGGGCATCACCGCAGGCTATCTGATCCTTGCTGTGGCTACAGCACGGCTGCTGCTGAAAAAAGCGCCCAAGGGCATCGTATGTATGCTTTGGATCGTAGTAGGGCTGCGGCTGCTTTGCCCGTTTCGGATCGAAACACCGTTTGGAATGCTGCCAGCGCAGACAAAATCGTTTTTGGAACAGGCGGGAAATGGATCGTATTTATCACAAGAGCCTGAAACAATGCCCCTGTCCCAAAACCAAAAATCGGAAGCAAATGCCTTTACAGCGCCAAAAAAGCAGCCTGCCTATTCGGTGACGGTAGCGGCGGCATGGGTATGGCTTGCCGGGTGCACGCTGATGCTGGCATATTTGCTGCTTAGCTGGCTCCGTATGAAAAAGCGTGTAGAGACAGCGGTTCCGGCTGAGTCACAGGGAATACGGTTTTACCAGTGCGGGCAGATTTTGTCCCCGTTTCTGTTCGGGCTTGCCGCGCCGAAGATCTACGTGCCGTTTTCGGTTACAGGACAGGATCTGTTGTATGTGCTAAAGCATGAAGAGGCGCATAAGCGCCGTTATGACCATGTAACGAAGCTTGCCGGATATGTGCTGCTTGCGGTGTATTGGTTCCAGCCGCTTGTATGGGCAGCATACGTCTTGTTTTGCACAGATTTGGAGCTGGCATGTGACGAAAGGGTGGTCAGGGAAATCGGAGAGGGCTGCAAAAAGGCGTATTCACAGGCGCTTTTGTCCTGTTCTGCCGCGCGCCCTTCCGCGCCGGTATATCCGGTAGCGTTTGGAGAGATTGGAGTAAAAAACAGAGTGAAAAATATATTGAATTATAAAAAACCAGGAATTTTGATTGTTGCTGCGGCTGCTGTGGTATGTGTGATAGTTACTGCATGTTTTACGACCGAATCGAAAGGCAGCAATGCCGCGAACATTGCGCCAGAGGGAAGTTTAGCGGGCGCAAAGATGCAGGCGGAAAGCATTCAGGCAGGAAAAACTGCGGATGCAGGAGGCTCTGCAAAGCTTGCAGGAATCAACGATCATATAACCGCCTGGGCAGAGGCTTACTGCGGCAGGCAAGCAGAGGTAATCTATCGGATGCTTGACCAAAACGGCAGAAAACGTATGGAGGATCAGGGAATGCTGGAAGGAAAGCACTCGTTTGGATGGTCGAGCCCATGGCCGTGGGGATCTGAAGAAGCAGAGGAACAGCCAAATTACAGGGTGTTGTCTGTAACGGATACGTCTGCTGTGATTTTATACTATGCATGGACTTCTGACCCGCATGTGACGGTATGGCGCCAGGAGATTTCCTATCGCTATTCTGAAAAAAAGAAGGCGATTGCGGTTTCTGACGTATCCAACGATATCCTTGACAATATCGAGACAGCCGGGCAGTTTTATGCCGCTTATCCAAATGGAGAAATCAGCCATACACGCATGGATTATACGTTCAACGGAGCAGGAGAAGCGCTGAATCAAAACGGGATGCTGGACAGCTCCTGGGTTTTTAAAAAACCAGATGCTGCGGCTTTGTATTTATTAAATATCAGCAGCGACCCTGCTTTGGTAAAGACAGAAGTTTTGGAACAAAACGGAGAAGCTGTTGTAACGATGGCATTTTTAAAGGACGGCAGCAGCGCCCGTGTCAGAATGGTGCGCCTGTTTGGAGAAGAACATAATATCTGGGTGCCAAAGACAGCAGATTAGACAGGCAAAACGCAGATGCCCGCAGAAAAATGATTCGGGAAGCGGAATCAGCAAATTAGGGAAGGAGATTGAAATGACGACGAAGAAAAACCACGATTTATGGATCAAACATGCCGTATTTGCCGTGTTTTGTATGTGCGGCGCGCTGCTGTTGTCAGGAACGCATACAGGAACAGCAAAGGCAGAAGCGGCGGTAAAGAGGACAAATATTTTGTTAAGCAGAGGCAGCACATCATGTACCGTAGACCTGGACGGAGACGGCAAAAAAGAACAGGTTATATTAAAGGCTGTTTATGACGAACAGGAGTTCTACTTTGCAAAAACCAGCCTTTTGGTTGACGGGCAGGAAGCGCTTTCTTTTGGAGAAATGGGGATCAACCTTGTGACTGCCGACTATATCAAAATGAACGATGCCAATATATTTCTGCGTGTATTTACAAATACGGACAATGACTGTGTCGTGACAGACCGTATTTATCGGTATGACCCTTCCAAAAAGAAGCTTACAGAAGCAGCAAGGCTTCTGGATGATGTGTGCGGCGTCATACACGCCCGCCCGGAGCTTACACGCGTGACGGATGCAAAGCTTACCATCACTTATCAGATGCAGTTTGACGAGATCGGGAGGGTGCAATGGACGGCTGATTATGCGCCCAAAAACGGCAGGCTGGAGCTTGTATCGAATGTGATGAAGGTAAAGAGCACGCTTGGGGATACGGCGTTTCCAGGAGACGGATATGAACGGCTGTTTCAAAAGAACCAGTTTCGGGCAATGCAGAAGATCCGGCTGTTTGGTAAGACAGATATGAAACATGTCGCGGTTACTGTAAAGCCGGAGGATACGGTAACGCTTACGAAGATAAAATATAGTAAAAAGAGCCTGTATGTGAAGTTTTCTAAGGGATCTAAGGCTGGCTGGATGAAGCTTGGGCAGACAGAGGATGCGAGCCGATTGTTTTATGGGGTAGCTTCGCGGTTGGCTGGATAGGGATATTGTAAATCACCCTTTTTCTAAAACACGACATACAGTTGTCACAATTACTTTGGTAGAATGATGCCATCCACAAATAAAAACAATCAAAGCAACAGAAGAAAGGATGGCAAATCTATGGAATATGAAGTAGTAACGCTGAAAGAAAAAATCGCCGTCGGCATTTGTGCGCGGACAAATAATACAGCGCCTGATATGGGAGCTGTGATTGGCGGGCTCTGGAACCGTTTTTACAATGAAGGCATCTATGCTTCGATTCCCAATAAGGCAAATGCGAAAGCATTGGGTATTTATACCGATTATGAGGGAGATGAAAAATCGGATTATACGGTATTTACAGCCTGCGAAGCAGCAGAACAGCCGCAGGGAGAATATACCGTATGCAGGATTCCGGCAGGCAGGTATGCAAAATTTATCGTACATGGCGATATGGTGCAGGCAGTTGCCGCGGCATGGCAAAGCATTTGGGAGATGCAGCTTCCAAGAGCCTTCCAATGCGATTTTGAGGAATATCAAGATGGCAGTGCTGACAACGCAGAGATTCATATTTATGTAGGGCTTTTAGAAGAAGCATTTGGTGAAATTGCATCCAGGTGCGGCATTTTATGCGGTTCCTGCGGTTATCGTGAGCAGATGGGATGCGATGGCTGCGTACATATAAAAAAGCCGTTCTGGGGTGAAAGCTGCCCTGTCAAAGACTGCTGTGAGGAGAAGAAGCTGATGCACTGCGGGCAGTGTGCACAGTTTCCATGCGAGCTGTTAACACAGTTTGCATACGATGAAAAACAGGGAGACCAGGGGAAGCGGATCGTACAGTGCAGGCTGTGGAACAGCGCTTTTTAGGATTGGCGGCTGTATAGTACTATACAGCCGCTTTTTGGTTCTTCTTAAGGAATTTGTGGTTCAATTTACTTTTGAAAGCCCGGCATAAAGGGCGTCGCGCTCACTTAAAGGTATCTTCAGCATCTCCATTATTTTATCTGCCGCCCAACCGGTGCTTTCCATCAGGTTTTTAATATTGAGCAGCATTGCTTTTTGCTGCCCTGCTTTTAAGCCTTCCTGTAGCCCTTCGAGCTTTCCTTCCTGCCTTAGCAGCTCCATAGCTTCTGCTTCATTATATTCCGTCAGGCACATATCCTTCACCTCCGCCCTGTTCGCTGTCACCAGCTTTTTAATTTCAAAATGGCACGGCATTTCGTCAATTGCCTTGTCTATGGCGCGCCCAACCCCCATGGGAGGGCGCCCCTTTCCCTCGCTGCCTGGCTCCAGGCACTCCCTGATCTTTGCCACGAGCCAGGCATACTCCCCAAGCGGCCTGCACGCTTCGAGCATCCTGCGGTTATGCCCGTGGTTGATGTTGAGCATTCGTACCCTGACTTCAATATCCGCGCCTGCCTGCTGGAAGATTTGTTCCACTTCTTCTGTAATGCGGCCGCTATCCGGCACTTCGCCGCTTTCGCTGTGCCTACGCAGCAGGCTTTGGCGTATTTCCTCCTTGAACGCGCTGCTTAGGGATAAGACAGACTCATCGCCTGCCTCCTCCTTCCCGTTGTAGAATACGACAAGCTTCGGCAAGGGGAGGGGGAGCAGCGCTTTCCCATACCGGTTCAGCCTTGCCGAGTGGATGAACTTATCGTACAGCTTCCCGGCGTACATAAACGCGCGCACGGGCATGTTCGGGTTAAAGGAGCTCTGCTGCTCGTACAGGCCCATAGACCTGTAAAGGCTTACCTCCTCCGAGACGAGGATGGAAAGGTCGTTCTTCATGCCCATGTAGACGACGTCCTCGATGGTGTTGATCGTGATGCAGGAAGGGTCGCTGTGCGACGTGCCGTGGATGGCGTTGTAAAGCGACAGCGTCCAGTGCTTGCGCTCCTCCCGCCCGAAGAGGAAGCTGAACAGGCGCGACTTGTACTCTTTGGATGTGCCGCCTTTTAGCTGGCGCTCCAGCTCACGGACGCGCTGTTCCAGCTCTTCGTACGTTTTCTTTTCTGCCATGCTGCCCTCCGTGTCTTTTTCTGTATCCTGCCATGCTGCCCTCCGTATCTTTTTCTGTATCCTGCCATGCTGTCCTCTGTTTTTTTCTGTATTTATTTTATCATGAAACGGTACTGACTGCAAGCAGTATCCCTTCTGTCTGGCCCGCGTCAGCGTTTCTTTTGATATAAAAAAGAAAAGCATTGTATTTGTGCAGGAAGCATAGTATAATAGACCGGAAGTATTTGGATAAAAGTTGCAAACACCCGGTTTTAGCCGCTGAGGGAAACCAGTGCAGAAGGGGCGGGAGAGGATTTGGAAAAAACTGGGGAGCGGTAAATTTGTTTGCCCGTCTGCGAAATCTGGGAAATCGCTGAATATGAGCATGTTGGAGCAAGGAAGATAGAAAATGGAAAGGACCACCATGAGAAAACTGGCATTAAACGACGAAATACTATTAAAAATCGACAAGCCCGCACGCTACATCGGGAATGAGATCAACAGTATCAGGAAAGACCCTGAAAAGACAGCGATCCGCTTTGCTTTCTGTTTTCCCGACGTTTATGAGATCGGCATGTCGCACCTTGGCATGAAGATCTTGTATGAGATGTTTAACCGCAGGGAGGACGTCTGGTGCGAGCGTGTGTTTTCGCCCTGGCCGGATCTGCATAAGATCATGAAGGAGCGGCACATCCCGCTGTTTGCGCTGGAATCACAGGACAGTATCAGCAGTTTTGACTTTATCGGCATCACGCTTCAGTATGAGATGTGCTATACGAATATTTTGCAGGTGCTAGACCTTGCGGGGTTGCCGTTTTTTGCAAAAGACCGTACCGGACAGATGCCGCTTGTGATCGGCGGCGGGCCGTGTGCGTACAACCCGGAGCCGATTGCGGATTTTTTCGACCTGTTTTATATCGGGGAAGGGGAGACTTCCTATGACGCGCTGTTTGACCTTTATAAACAGGCAAAAAACGAGGGCTGGAGCAGGCGGGAGTTTTTGATCCATGCCGCGTCTGTTCCGGGGATCTATGTGCCGATGCTTTATGATGTGTCTTATCATAACGATGGGACGGTTGCCCGGATCGAGCCGAATACCAAAGGGGTGCCTACGAAGGTGCAAAAGCAGGTGGTTATGGATTTTACGAATGCGGTTTATCCGACAAAGCCTGTTGTGCCGTTTCTTAAGATTACGCAGGACCGTGTCGTGCTGGAAATTATGCGCGGCTGTATCCGCGGCTGCCGGTTCTGCCAGGCGGGGCAGATTTACCGTCCGACCCGTGAAAAAAACGTTGCGGTGCTAAAAAAGTACGCGGATGAACTGCTGCGTTCGACAGGCTACGACGAAATCTCGCTGACCTCGTTAAGCTCCAGCGATTACACAGAACTGGAGGAGCTGGTAACCTACCTGATTGACCAGTTTCAAGACAAAGGCGTCAATATATCCCTACCGTCGCTTCGGATCGACGCGTTTTCGCTGGATGTAATGAGAAAAGTGCAGGATATCCGAAAATCCAGCCTGACATTTGCGCCGGAGGCAGGTTCCCAGCGGATGCGGGATATTATCAACAAGGGGCTGACGCAGGAGGATATTTTACACGGCGCAGGGCTTGCGTTTGAAGGCGGCTGGCAGAAGGTGAAGCTGTATTTTATGCTCGGGCTGCCGCAGGAGACGGAGGAGGATATGCGCGCCATCGCCGAGCTTGCCAACCAGGTAGCGGCGAGGTACTATGAGATTCCAAAGGAACAGCGCAATGGCAAATGCCAGATTACGGTCAGCACATCCTTTTTTATTCCAAAGCCGTTTACGCCGTTTCAGTGGGCGCGGATGTACGATAAGGACGAATACCTGCGGCGTGCCAGGATCGTGAACGATGCGGTCAAAGCACAGCTAAACCGCAAGAGCATCAAATACAACTGGCATGAAGCGGACGTATCGGTGCTGGAGGGAGTATTGGCGCGCGGCGACCGCAGGCTTTCCAGGGCGATTTTGTATGCCTACGAGGACGGGGCGCTGTTTGACTCCTGGTCGGAATATTACAGCCATGAGCGCTGGCTGCGCGCATTTGAAAAAGCAGGGATTGACCCGGATTTCTATACGATGCGGGTACGCAGCGACGACGAAGTCTTTCCGTGGGATTTTATTGACGACGGCGTATCCAAACAATACCTGCTGCGCGAGTGGAAGCGCGCACAGGCTGGAGAAGTGACGAAAAACTGCCGGATGCAGTGTTCCGGCTGCGGGGCAAGCCAGTATGGAGGAGGTGTCTGCGTTGAAAATCAGAATCAGGTTTCGTAAATACGGCGTGATGAAATTTGTCGGACATCTGGATATTATGCGTTTTTTCCAAAAGGCAATACGCAGAAGCGGCATTGACATCTGCTACTCAGAAGGATTCAGCCCGCACCAGATCCTGTCGTTTGCAGCCCCGCTCGGCGTCGGCATTACAAGCGACGGGGAATATGCAGATATCGAAGTGCATTCGTCGATGGCTTCTGCACATGCTGTTCAGTCATTAAATGCCGTGATGCCGGAAGGGTTGGAGATTACCGGATACGTCCGGCTGCCAGACCATGCAAAGACGGCGATGTCTGTCGTATGTGCGGCGGATTATGAGGTATGGTATAAGCAGGAATACGAGATGCCGCGGGAGCTGTGTGACTGGAAAGCACTGCAAAAGAAGCTGGATGCTTTTTTCACAGAGCCAGCCGAAGTGCTCGTGATAAAAAAGACGAAAAAAAGCGAGAAGGCCATGGATTTAAAGCAGCTTGTCTATGACTTTCGGATTTTGGAGCCGAGAGAGAGGTATTTTGGGCGTCCGGCGTTTTATTTAAACGTCTGTACAGGAAGTACGGACAATGTAAAGCCGGAGCTTGTTTTAGAAGCATTTTATAAATTTATGGGGATAGCTTACGATCCGTTTGCGGTGCAGATTCACCGCAGGGATGTATACGATACAGACGAGTCAGGAAATCGGCGCAGCCTGCTGCGCGCAGGAACAGATGTGGAAGAAGCATAAGAATCGGATATCGCGGGCGCTGTGCGTCCTTGATATAAATGTAACCTGTCCTCGCAGGAGGACATAACGAAAACGGTTCTGTTAAGGAGCCAAACTGCATCTTATTAAGGAGGGATTTTACATGTACGGTAAAAAATGGAAACGTACGAAGTGGATGATTCCGCTGTTAGCAGCATCGCTCATTATGCCGTTCTCTAGTATGGGAAAAGCGGCGATGGCGAATGAGCAGCCTGTGACAGCGGAGGAGTCTGGACAGTTTCATCGTCCAGTTACGAATACGGCTAGGGCGACTAGTCCGGGTGGGTTAGAAGTAACGAATCCAAGCGGATTAACTTATCAAAAAGTTTATGATAGTATGTATGCCTTAAAAGGAACATATCCTGAGGGAACACCTTGGACGAACTTTACACCTTATGGGCGCGATGGGAAAGAAGCCGATTATCAGTGGAAGGGCGGAAAGATTAAGGGAGCTGACAGGGGAGTAGGCTGTGCAGCCTTTGCGTTCATTCTCAGTGATGCGGCATTTGATAGCCTGCCTGCAAGAGATATTGATCACGGAAATTTTACGTTTGATGATGTGAAAGTCGGTGATATCCTGCGTGTAAACAATAATAGTCATTTTGTAATCGTATTACAGAAGAGTGCTGGAGGTGTAACAGTTGCTGAGGGCAATTTCAATAAAACTGTCCATTGGGGACGTGCGATGAGCGTAGCTGACGTTGAAGCAGCAGACTTTATTATTACACGTTATCCAGACAACTTTGTATCAGCAGATGATCCTGAGGCTAATAATGTGTTTCAAGAAGGAACAGAAGGAAGCCTGCAATGGTCACTAACAAATGCAGGAACACTTAAGATCTCTGGAAGTGGAGAGATCCCAAACTATTCGCCTAATGAAAGTAGATATCCGTCGTGGAATGAGTATAAAGACAAGATAAAAACAATTGTAATTGATAGTGGCGTGACTAGCATTGGAGATTATGCATTCTACCAGAGTGTAGCACTTAGTGTGTTTATTCCAAATAGTGTCACAAATATTGGTCAGAGTGCATTTTATGGATCTCAACTTATTAATGTTACCATTCCTGGCTCTGTTGGAACAATTGGAAATGATGCATTTTACGGATCTAAAAACCTTACTTCTGTGACAGTTTCAGATGGAGTAAAAAGTATTGGAGAACGAACTTTTAAAAGTTGTGATACACTTGCTTATATCGATTTTCCTGCCAGCATCACATCGGTAGGTTCTGGAGCATTTACAGGTTGTACAAAGATGACGCGTGTTAGATTTATGCCTGGTAGCGAGACGGTATCGATCGGCAACAATTTGTTCTCACAGTGTTCGAATTTGACAGAGGTAACGTTGCCTCAAACGATGAATCGTATTGGTGATGGTATGTTCGCATCATGTAGTTTGCTTTTTGAATTGTATATACCAGAAGGTATACAAGAAATTGGATCAGCACCATTTGTATCATCTGGACTAAAAACTATATCCTTTGGAGGCAGCAAGGAAAAATGGAATGCTGCATCATCTGATCCATATTTAAATCAAACATTACAATCTACAGGCACGACAGTATTATTTAATGTCCCATTTGTGGACCCATTTGCCAAAGACCCAAACGACCCAGGTGATTTTATAGCAAACCATACACACGAATGGTCTACAGACTGGGCAGGAGACGAAAACTTCCATTGGCACGAATGCAGCACACCGGATTGCCCAGTAACCGATAACAGCCAGAAATACAGCTACGCAGAACATACTTATGGCAGTTGGGTAACAGATACAGACGCAACATCTTATCAAAGCGGCACAAAGCATAGAGACTGCTCTGTCTGCGGTTATCAGCAGTCCGGCACCATCCCTGCAACGGGCGGCTCTTCCAGCGGCTCAGGTTCAGGCAGTTCAGGCGGCAGTTCCTGGAGTCCGGGCGGCGGATCATGGAGCTCAGGCGGCAATTACTGGAATCCGGGAAGCTCTTCCAGCGGTTCGAGCAATAACAGCAGTTCCAGCAGCACAAACGATACTGACAAGACAGATACTGACAAGACGGACAGCTCCAGCAATGAAACCGACAATAACGCAGGCGCTGTGGATAACTCCGGCAGCGAGAACAGCTCCGCGGGTTCTGACAATAACGCAGGCAGTACCAATGACGTGGAAGCTTCCGAAAACAATACAGACAATGCCAGCAGTTCTGTGGAAATCGCCAAGGCGAAAAAACAGCTTAAGACAGAGATGAAAACACAGATGAAGGCAACCATGAAAACGCAGATTAAAAAAGAGCTCAAGCCGCAGCTAAAGGCACAGATCAAGAAGCTGTTAAAAAAACAGGCACAGATTAAGCCGAAGGCAAAGGCAAAATTAAAGGCAACGCTGAAAAAAGACTTGAAGCAGGAGCTTAAGGCAACACTGAAAGCGAAGCTTAAGGCACAACTGAAAAAAGAGTTTGGAAAGCAGCTTGGCGACCAGTTTATCGAAGAGTTCAATACACAGTTTAATAAGCAGTTTAATGCGTTGTATAACGAGCAGTTTAATAAGCAGTTTCAAACACAGTTTAAGCAGTTAACGTCATAGAAGGCGTAAATAAAAGTGTGCAGTGACTGCACCATACAAAAAAGACCAGGCAGGCTTCTTTGGAAGCTGCCTGGCCTTTTTTTGAATGGCGCAGGCAGAACCCGTTGACTGGCAGGATACCGTAGGGTATAATTTTTACAAAGTAATGGGCAGTGTAAAAAGGAGATGATTTTTATGGCTAATAGCTGCGGGCTGATACAGCAGGCTGAAGAACGCAGAAAACTCCAGCAGCGGTTCAAGGATCTGAAAAAGAAGTTCCAGGCACCAGAAGAGAATGGACAGATGTTTGAAACCAAGGTAAGGACAGGAAACGGGCTTGCAGGAATGGCAGCCGGTGTAAAAGGGCTTGAAAAAAGGGAAGTCTATCACCGGATTCCCCAATATCTTTATGGGAATGTGCGGACAAGAGTATGTGTGGTTTATGGGCTTCGTCGGACGGGAAAGACTACCATGCTCCTTCAGGCAATCGCAGATATGTCTGAGGAAAACTTTGCAAAAGCAGCCTATATCAAACTGCGTACCGTCGATGAGATGGATTCGCTGACCCGTGACTTGGATCGGCTGTACCAGGCAGGATACCGATATATTTTTTTAGATGAGGTTACGCTGATGGAGGATTTTATTGACTCCGCAGCCCTCCTGTCTGACATTTATGTGCCGATGGGAATGCGGATTGTGCTCTCTGGCACAGACTCCCTGGGGTTTTGGTTTGCCAGGGACAATGAATTGTACGACAGGGAAAGGACGTTCCATACCACTTTTATCCCATATCGTGAATACAGCCGTATCCTTAACATTGACAGCATTGACGAATACATCCGTTACGGCGGGACTTTAAAAGCCGGAGAAATCAATTTTGATGATGAGGAACTACTGGAAGAAGGCGTGGCTTTCCGCGATGATGAATCTACACGCAGGTATATTGACACAGCAATCTGCAAAAACATCCAGCATTCCCTTTCCTGCTTTGCATTCGGAAAATATTTCGGACATCTGCAAAGCCTTTATGATGCAGGAGAACTGACTGGTGCGATCAACCGTATCATAGAGGACATGAACCATCGGTTTGTGCTGGAAGTGCTGACAAGGCCCTTCGTATCCCATGACCTTGGCATTACAGCTAGGAATTTTGAGAATATTAAAAACCAGGAGGAACAAAAGATTGGGATTACACCCTCCCATGTAGTGCAGATAAAAAAATACCTGGAAGCTTTGGATCTTATCGTACCATGCCCCCTAGTATACGGCATCGCAGGGATGGAGCCTGAAGAACGGATTCTGTTCACGCAGCCCGGCATGAGGTACTGCCAGGCACAGGCGCTTGTACATTCCCTGATGAATGATGATACCTTCCGTATGCTGGATAATGAGACTTCTTCTTATGTGACGGAACGCCTGTTAAGTGAAGTCAGAGGAAGGATGCTGGAAGATATGATTCTGCTGGAAACCTCTAAAGCGCTTGGGAAAGCGTATGAAGTATTCAAGCTCATGTTTATCAGCGGTGAGTTTGATATGGTGGTCTTTGACAAAAGGAACAATACTTGTGCCCTTTATGAGATTAAGCACAGCAGCCAATATGTCCGGGAGCAGGCAAGGCATCTGCTGGACGAAGAAAAGCTTGGGCTTACTTCTCCGCGGTTTGGGAAGATCGTGGGCAGATATGTTTTGTATTTTGGTGAAAACCTGGATACGGAGGACGGTATTGCCTACCGTAACGCGGAGCAGTTCTTAAAGAACCTGCCGGATATCAACCTTGAAAGCGGGTTGGAGACTTGAGCTTTGCAAGGGGCATACAAAAAATTTTTATGTTTTGTGCTGCTTGCGGTAAACAGACGGCGAAACACCAAACTGCTTTTTAAATGCAGACGAAAACTGAAACGGATTTTGATACCCGACTGCATTGGCAACCGCAGCGACCGGCGAGTCAGAAATCCCAAGCAGCATCGCGCTGTGTTCCATACGAACCGCACGCAAATATGCAGCCGGAGATTGCCCGTATTCTTTTTTAAACACCGTACTTAAATAATTCGGATGTACATGAAGCGCTACCGCCACATCCTTGATTTTTAACGGCTCACTGTAGCAGGCGCTGAGATAAGCTTTTGCATCGGCGGCTGGATTGCAGTTGCGTATGGATGGGGACGCGGCTGACTCCTGTGTTTCCAACAGTCTGGAAAAAAGATGGTACAAACGGCTGCCTGCTTCCATAGACTGTGAAAAGTCAGTGATTGCGCTGAACTGTTCTCCTGGATAATCCGATTCCTGATAGCACAGCGCACCTGTTTTCGCAAAATCCATTTTGCATAAACGGTGATCGCTGACGGCAATGATCGAAAGAAGAAGCTGTTCGAGCTCTTGCAGTGACATAGAAATGCTAATCACCGTCCTCTGGCAGAAAAGCTGTTCTAAAAGGGGGCTTTTGGCATCAGCGTAAAATCCGATCCAGCCGTATTCCCATGGGTTTTCCGGGGATGCCTGGTATTTGCCGCCGCTGCCTGCCGGGATATAAAATGCCTGTCCCGCATGGAGCTTGTATTGCTGGTTTTTCGTCCAAAGCGTCCCGGTTCCTTTCAAAATAAAATGTACCAGATGGTACGGGCGCATCAAAAAGCCATAGGTATAGCCTGCGCGACAGGCAGAAATACCGCAGTGGTTCAGTTGCAGTGCAAAATATGCTGGTGCTGTCCGGTCTAACACAAGATCCCTGTTTCCTATCATTTGCAGCCCCTTTCTTGTGGCTTGTTGTTTCATTTTTTCTGCTGTTTCTAATGTATCAAAAATATTCCATACATGCAAGGCATGAGCACAAGATGTTAGATTAGGATAGGTTTTGGTGAGATTTGAATATGTCCGTTCCTTGCAGTTTTCTGGTATACTTGGTACATCCTGATACGGAAACGGCGGTGAGAAAGCAATGGAACTGATTCGTGTGCAGAACCTGCAAAAAAATTACCGGATTGCGAAAAAGCAAGCGGGTGTTTTGGGCGCTCTCAAACATCTTGTATCCCCAGCCTATGAAGAAAAGGAAGCCGTAAAGGGCATCTCCTTTGTGGTTCGGGAAGGGGAGAGCGTTGCGTTTTTGGGCGCAAACGGCGCCGGAAAATCTACGACGATCAAGATGCTGGCAGGGATCATGCAGCCAAGCGGAGGAACGATTGAGATTCTGGGCAGAGATCCGTTCGCTGACCGGATGGCGCACGCGGCGCATATCGGTGTTATGTTCGGGCAGAAAACACAGCTTTGGTGGGATCTTCCTTTAGTAGAATCTTTTCGGCTGTTAAAAGCGGTCTATGAGATTCCAAACGATCGGTATGAGAAAAATCTGGGCTTGTTTTGTGAAATTCTAGGCATTCACGAATTTTTAAGCCAGCCTGTGCGCAAGCTGTCGCTTGGACAGCGTGTGCGGGCAGACTTAGCGGCATGTCTGCTGCATGAGCCGCCGCTGCTTTTTCTGGATGAGCCGACGATCGGGCTGGACGTGGCGGTTAAGCAGAAGATCTATACATTTTTAAAAAGCATCCATACTGAGAAAAAGACGACGCTGCTGCTGACCAGCCATGACCTCAACGACCTGGAGTCGCTCTGCGACAGGCTGATCGTATTAGAGCACGGAACCATATTGTTTGACGGCAGGATGGAGCAGGTTTTTGATTTATTTGAAGACGGTATTTCGCTGGAACAAATTGTAATCCGGCTGTTTGAGAAAGAGTGGCAGGAGTGAAAAAATATAGTGCATATTTAAGATGCGGATTTTTAGACGGCTGTGCGAGCCGGGGATATTTTATTACGGGAATGCTTGGCAATTTTGTACAGGCAGTCGTTTTGTATTATGTCTGGAAAAGTATTTTTGCATCTCATACGATGATCCACGGATTTACCTGGCAGCTTATGAAACAGTATGTATTTGTCTCGTTTTTGTGCAGCAATGTGTTTTCTATGGGATTTGAGATGCAGACGGCGCAGCGGATCATCCAGGGAGATCTGATTCTGGATTTGTTAAAGCCGGTTTCTTACCGGGGAATGCTGTTTTTTCGTATGCTTGGCTCGGCAGGGATGGAATTTGCTGTTACCGCTTTCCTGGTCGGCAGCGTCTATCTTGCTGTCAACGGGACGGCATATTTAAGGCTCGCAAACAGCCTGTTGTTTTTCCTCTCCCTGTTTTTCGGTATGAGCATCAAGTTTTGCATCCAATATTTATTTTCCCTGCTTTGTTTTTATACAGATAATGCTTATGGCGTAACGAAAGCGAGGGAAGTGCTGACCAATTTTTTATCCGGGGCGTTTCTTCCGCTTGCGATGTTTCCAGGGATCTTTGGGAAGCTTGTAAAATGGCTGCCGTTTCAAGGGATTTTGGATACGCCGTGCAGTATTTTCCTTGGAATGCTCACGCCGCGGGAAATGCTGCAAAGAATTGCCGTGCAGTGCCTGTGGGTGCTGCTGCTTTGTGCCGCGGGGGGATTTCTTGGAAAAAAGGCATTTCGCGTGATCTCGATGTATGGAGGGTAAATTCAGATGAAAAAATGGCTGCGTTATGCAAAGCTGTATGCCTGGTACCAGTCAGAAAATATACGGTCACTGGCACAGTACCGGTCGGATTTTTTACTTATGATTTTATTTACGATATTTTCCCAGGGATGCAGCCTGGCGCTGATTGGGATTATTTACAGCCATATCCCAGCGGTTGGCGGCTGGACGATGTGGGAAGTACTGCTGCTGTATGGATTTTTGCTGTTTTCAGAAGGGAGCG
Organism: uncultured Eubacterium sp.; assembly: GCA_947090545.1. GTDB lineage: Bacteria > Bacillota > Clostridia > Lachnospirales > Lachnospiraceae > Eubacterium_J. The sequence continues at coordinate 15,650 of CAMUPC010000063.1, forward strand.
TGAACTTCTTTTTTCAGGGAGCGTGGAAAGTCGCCGGTATGATCCGTGAAGCGGAGCTTGACCGTTTTCTCGTACGCCCGGTTCCGGTTGGATTGCAGCTTCTTGCTGCAAGGATCGACTTTGAAGGGCTAAATAAGATGACAATTGCTGCCGCACTGCTTTTTTACAGTTTTCGCCGCTGCGGTACAGTGCAAAGCCCGGCACGATGTATGTTGCTGCTTTTCTTTTTGATACAGGCGTGCATCATCCGCCTGTGTATGGTGTGGATTGCAAGCTGTGCTTCGTTCTGGATGGAAAACGGGCGCAACAGCCTGAATTATTTTGTGATCTGCCTGGGGGAAATGGCAAAATATCCGCTTGTCATTTATCCGCCGCTGCTCAAAGGGCTGTTTGGATATTTGATCCCGTATGCATTTGTCAGTTATTATCCGGTTGGTTATCTTGCAGGCAAAAGCGGGATGGCGGCAGGGGCGGCGGGGACGCCGTTGGTATGCATGGGGATGGTCATTTTATCAAACCTGGTTCTGAAACGGGGGCTATTAAGATACGAAAGCAGGTGTTAAAAAGGCAGCGGGATATTGCTCCCGCTGCCCGTCACAATCTTCGTATGGGGTTGGACATACAAAAGATTATATTTGTATTTTATTTTTTCTTTTTTTAATGAAAACGTCATTTCTTTGAACATGTTTTCGCACATTTGGCGTCCATTCTACGTTAGTCCCTGTTAGAATGCATTGATCTGAACAGAATTGACGTTGGATGCAGCGTTTTAGCTGCTTATCTGGTTTTTGTAATGGCACCGGACGCGCTGCAATAATAGCTTCTGCCGCCTACCGTTACCCATGTCTTAACTGCGAGGGCGCCGCTTTTCTTCGCGTAGTACTGTTTGCCATCCACGGTAAACAGCTTGTTTGTAAGCAGCTCTCCCTTTGCGTTGGAATATACTTTGCTGCCCTTTGCGGTTTTGCTGAATGCATTTTTCGCAATGGCACCGCTTTTCTTTGCAAAATACTTTTTGCCGTCTACAGTAAAGGTTGTATTGACAGCAAGCGTTCCGTCTGCTTTTGCATAGACCGTATTGCCGTGCGCTGTTGTACAGAACGCGGATTTTGCCAGGGCAGCGCTCTTTTTCGCAAAATATTTTTTGCCGTCTACGGTAATCGTCTTATTGACAGCGAGCGTCCCATCCTCGTAAGCGTAGACTGTATTGCCGTGCGCTGTTGTACAGAACGCAGATTTCGCCAGGGCAGCGCTCTTTTTCGCAAAATATTTCTTGCCGTCCACGGTAATCGTCTTATTGACAGCGAGCGTCCCATCCTCGTAGGCATAGACCGTGTTGCCGAAGGAGGTTGTACAGAATTCATTTTTTGCCACAGCGCCGTCGGCTTTTGCAAAATATTTCTTGCCGCCAAGTGAAACAGTTTTATTTGCTGCCACAGCGCCGTCGGCAAGCGTGCAGTACATCGTGCCGTCGGCAGTTGTTACAACGGCTTCTGTGATTTTTTTGCCGTCACTGCCTGCGATGTATTTGGCGCCGTCGGCTGTCTGGACAATGGCGTTTTTTACGATTTCCCCTGCTGCATTTACAAAAATGCCGTCAGCATTCAGCGTAACGCCTGTGACAACGGTATTGCCAATCGACGGGGTATTTTCGCCCGGATTGGAACCGTCTCCCGGATTGGAGCCATCACCCGGATTGCCGGTTCCTGCCGCGGTTACGGTAACGTTGCAGGTAGCTGCGATGTCCTGGTTGGCTGCGAGAACCGCTTTAATAACAGCAGTTCCTTCTTTTACGGCTGTTACTACGCCGTTTTCTACCTTTGCAGCTTCTTCATTGCTGCTGCTCCAGATCAGTGCGCCTGGAGAAATTGCGCCTGGTGTGATCGCGCCTGGTGTTGTTGACTGCGGTGTTGCAGCCGGCAATACTACAGTTTGCGGTACTGCGGTTTGCGGTACTGCCGTTACGGTGAGTGTGCTTGTTTCCCCTTCTTTCAAAGCCAGCTCTGTCTTATCAAAATGAATCTCTTTGATTTCCGGCGCCTGCGTGCTGCCGCCTTCCCCCTCAGAAGGCTTTGCTTCTTCCGCATAGACAACCTGTGCCTGTAAAAATGGAGTGCCTGCTGATGCACTGCCGCTTAATACAGCGCTTAACATCGTGATTGACAAAAGCTTTGAAACAGTCAGATTTCTCTTTTTCATTACATTCTCCTTTTGCACATTCGCATCGTTTTTTGAAAATGAAATTAATTAAAAAATGATTGAATTTGAATGAATGACCGCATGAAAATAATATTTCCAGTGCGTTATGTCTGTATCAATCATTCTGGGAGCATTGTAGCACGACAGAATGTGCGAATCAATTATGAATGATTGCCAGCCGTGTATAAATATGGGAGGAGAGGAAGGCACAGGGGGAGGGGGGTAGGATTTGCAGGCTTTTCGGGAACTTCAGAAAATCTTAATCAAATGTTAGAAGTTCTTGCCGTACGCTTTTTCAAAATTTGTGGTATAATACGATTGGTAAAAGGAATACAAAAGATGGAGGAAAAAAGATGTTACAATTTTTTATGCAGTTTTTAAAACATCCAAAAACAATCGGCGCGATTGCGCCAAGCGGAAAGGCATTAGCGGCTAAGATGATGGTACCGGTTAATTTTGCGCGTGCAAGGTGTATTGTGGAGTATGGGCCGGGTACGGGCGCCTTTACAAGAGAGCTGCTCCGGCGCAGGCGGGCGCAGACGACGTTTATTCTGATTGAACAAAATGAGGTGTTTTTTCAAAAGCTTAAAAAAGAACTGAAAGGGGAGCAGGGGGTATATGTGATCCATGGCAGTGCGGAGCAGGTGAATGCATATTTGTCGGCATATGGATTTGAGTCAGCGGATTATATTTTATCCGGGCTTCCGTTTACGTCGCTGCCAAAGCAGGTATCCGAGCGGATTTTGGAGGCGACGCAAAAAGCGCTTGGGGAAAAGGGGAGGTTTATTACGTTTCAGTACAGCTTGGCGAAGCAGGCGTTTTTTCAGGTGTATTTTTGCTTGACGGGACGGCTGCTGGAATTTAAAAATATTCCGCCTGCTTATGTGATGGTTATGAAAAATAAGGAGAGTGGGCTTGCATAGGGGTGGCTTAATGTTTTAGAGGTTTTTGGTATTCTATGCGTACGGCGATTTTTAGGGGGAGTTGACAATGGGACGCTGGGAGAGGGGATTGGCACACCCTGGCTGCGTCCGTTCCAGAAGGTTAAGAATCCCTAGGCATCCTGCGGTTACGTTGTGGCACCGTCCGGGCGCGGCACCTAGTTCG
>CAMUPC010000064.1 GCA_947090545.1 uncultured Eubacterium sp.
TAGGGTTTCTTAACCTTCTGGAACGGACGCAGCCAGGGCGTGCCAATCCCCTCTCCCAGCGTCCGCAATACCCAAACCCCCAAACCCAGAATATATAAGGAGACACCACACATGAATATTAATAACTATCAATCATATATTTCAGCAGAAACAATGATGGGCCCAAACAGCATAAGAATACTAGCAGAACTGCTTAACAAATACCCATTCCATCTTCTCCCTGACGATACAGTCCTAGACCTGGGATGCGGAACAGGACTGACAAGCCTAGCCATTGCAAAAGAAACCGGAGCAAGAGTTGTTGCAGCAGATCTATGGATAAGCGCAGAAGAAAATAGAAAACGCTTTGCCAACTGGGGTGCAGAAGATCAAATCACTCCTGTCTGTGAGGACGCGAACCATCTTCCTTTTGAAAAAAAGCAGTTCCGCGTGCTGATTAGCATAGACTCCTATCACTATTTTGCTGGAAGTAAGGGATTTTTTCAGGAAAAGCTTCTCCCCTTTTTGAAAGATGACGGAGCAGCTTTCATAGGAATCCCTGGCATAAAAGATAAATATACAGGCTGTTCCAAAGAACTTCTGTCTGATTGGCTTGGAGAGGACAGCCATATGTTCAAAAGCCCAACACAGTGGAAAGAGCTCATTGGCAGCAGCACCAGGATTGAGTCGGTGAATACATGGGAAATGAATTGCTTTAGCGAAGCATGGGATGATTGGCTTGCGACAAATAAGGAATTTGCGCTTGCCGACAGGAAGCATTTTGAAACAATAATTAAGCCATATACTTGTTTTGCAGGCATTTATATCAAGCTGAAAAGTTCCTGTTCATGATTCCTGTTCATGAGGGACAGACGAATTGTCACAGGCATAAATCTGCACGGCGGAGGTTTGGGAGGGATCATCAATGAAATTAAAGAATATTTTGATTGTAGTAAAAGACATTGAAAAATCCAAACAGTTTTATCATGAGTTGTTTGGGCTTGATTTGGTACTTGACAATGACGGCAATGTGATTTTAACAGAAGGGCTTGTGCTACAGGACGAAAAGATCTGGAAGAAGTTTTTGGGAAGGGACATTGTTCCAGAGAGCAATGCCTGCGAACTGTATTTTGAGGAACGTAAGATCGAAGCATTTGCTGAAAAACTGGAAAGATTATATCCTTCAATACAATATGTCAATCGGCTTATGACGCATAGCTGGGGGAAGAAGACCATGCGGTTTTATGATTTGGACGGGAATCTGATTGAAGTGGGAACGCCGGGGTAATACGGCGGAAGTGAATGGGAATGGAGGCTTGTTATGTCAAATATTTCATAGGATCGCAGAGAGGGAGGAAAATATGGCAGCAGTTACGTCGTTAGGGTTAGGCAGGACAATGGAAAAGAAGCTTCATGCAGTTGGGATTCATTCAGCCGAGGAATTAGCAGAGATCGGGAGCAGACAGGCGGTTTTTCGGCTCAAAGAGCAATATCCGAACACCTGTGTCGTGATACTGTATCACTTAGAAGCAGCTATTCGAGGGGTGGAGATAAAACAGCTTGGAGATTCTTGCAAAGCGGAGCTGAAGGCTTATTTTAAGCAGCTATAAGTTTAAGAAAGGAATACGTTAAATTTATGTTAGCAGATTTGAATTATGATGAAAGGGTGTTTACAGAGCAGGCGGAATATATAGACGGCAATGATTTGGAAAATTGGCATATTGAACATCCCATTGAAAAATTAATTATGAGAAAACTGTGTCAGGGAGGAGCCAAGCTCTTGACGGGTCCCAGAGGATGTGGAAAAACGACGCTGCTGTTGAAAGCTTATAATGAAATGAGCCATAGGAAAGATGCATTCTCTGTATACGTAAATTTTAAAACTTCGTTAAAAATAGAACCTTTATACAGAAAAAACACTAATGGTTCCTATTGGTTTAACCAGTGGCTTTATCTAAAAATATACAAAGGGATTTTTAAGAGTTTGCGGGATTATGAGATTGATGAGTCTGTAGATTTGGTTTTTGATGAAAAGAGTATCGATAGCTATATTAATAAAATTGAATTAGGAATTGTGGACGAGATCAATAATGTTAATGAATTGCTCTCAATTACTCTGTTAGAGGAGGAGATAAAGAAAATACTAGATGTTAGTGGAATGACATCTTGTGTCCTATTGCTGGATGATGCGGCTCATGCGTTTTCAAAAGAACAACAATATGATTTTTTTGAGTTTTTTAGAAATATTAAAAGCAGAGAGATATCACCTAAGGCAGCAATTTATCCAGGGGTTACTAATTTTTCGGCATCCTTTCATGTAGGACATGACGCTGAGGAAATTGATGTTTGGATAAAGGTTACAGATGATGAATATATAGAGTTTATGACGAAATTGTTGCAGAAACGATTTCCTGAGGATGTATTTACGCAATTAACTAGAGACAAAGACTTATTGAATTTGATTTGCTATTCAAGTTTTGGAATACCAAGAGCCTTATTAAATATTGTGCATAATCTTTGTAAAGAAAAGAGATCGATAGAAATTGACTGTAGCAGAAACAGTATTGTAACGTCAGTAAGAAAAGTGAATGCACTGTTTATGAATATATATAAGTCGTTAGAGGAGCAATTGCCTATATATAAAGAGTTTGTAAAAAAAGGTGCCGGGATTTATGAAACATTATTAGATTTACTGAAACAATATAATAAAGATAAAGATTTTTGCAATCAAGCTGTAGAAGTGGGTATCAAAAAACCTATTCCTGCTGAGTTAGACAAAGTATTTCATTTTCTTCAGTATGCAGGATTGTTAATGTATGATAGGGAATTAAGCAGGGGAGAAAATGGACGGTATGCTATTTATATAATTAATTATGGATTTTTGGTAGAACAGAATGTGTTTGGAGGAAGAACGAATATAAAAAATGTGGAATTATCGACAGCTTTAAAAACAAGAAATATGCATGAATATAAAAGGCTTACGGTTGAGAGCTTGATTGGGGAAGGAGATATTAGCAACATGTTTCCGTTTTCATTACCGCCATGTCCAAAGTGTAATACACCAAGGATTTCAGCCGATACAAAATTTTGTTCAGAATGCGGTGAAAAATTGATTACACCGTCTCTTTTTGAGGAGTTAGTGAATAATGATATAAGCAAGCTGCCATTGACAGCCTATCGGGTTGAAACAATCAAGCAGTGTTCGGCGATAAAAACAATCAGGGATATTTTAATGGATACAGATCATAAAGAATTACGGAGCGTTCCAGGGGTTGGGCCATATTGGACGGATAGAATTTCTTCATACGCAGAGGAGTACATTGGATGATAAATTGGAAAGATTGTGTGAATAAATCGGCCGGAAATGAAAGAGTACAAGATATCCAGTCCTATATGACAAAAGAAATAACTGTTTATAAAGCGCCGATTGACAGGTTTTATGCAGAAGTGAAAAGGATCGTGATATATTCTTCAGATATTCGTATGTTAGAAGAAAATGAATTTTTAGGTCCGTTGTTATATGTTGGGATTATTTCTAAGACAGAAAATTATGTGAGAGAAATTTTGGCTGAGTGTATCAAAATTTGCCCGATCTGTAAAAGTGAAACAGCCAATCGAAGTGTTTCGCTGGGATCAATGATGTGGCAGAGAAATGGGGAATTTGAAAATGGTATTTTTGAGAATGTATCTTTTTCGGATAGTGCAGCGATAAAAAAGGAATTAAGGAATTGTCTGCGCGTTGATATCAATAAAAATGACTTATTAAATAAAATCTTAGATGCGCAAGTATTTGCACAGCATGTGTTATGGCATTTAATTTAAAATTGTTTGAAGTAATGGGACATAGGTGGGCTGTGGATTGGCGGCATCTGTCAGATTTCTGGGATACGGCAAAAGAGGACGAGTATTTTTCAAGAATATGGGATATGTTTTCGTCAGTGATAGATCGAACTGATCTGGATTTAGCAAAAATGACAAAAGCAGAATGTGTGAATGCTATAAAAAAAGAATATCAATTAGACTGAAAGATATTAGTATGATTGTGAAATATCAGAATGATCAGTTCTGTTTGCAGAATACATAGCTGTTTTGGCCGAATACGATGAAAGGGGATTGTTATGAAAAGAAAATCGATAGGAACAAATTATTCAATGTGTGTACAGCCGACATTTCTGATCGGGACGTATCATGAGGACGGCAGTTCTAATTTTGCACCAATTACCTGGGTAAGCGCAACTTGTGAGGGGCAGGAGTATTTGCTGGTCGTTAGTATGTTTGGAACGAAAAAAACGAAGCAAAATGTAATCAGGGAAAAAGCGCTTACGGTTAATTTGGTGAGCACGGATATGCTGCATCTTGTTGATTATTTTGGGAGTCCCGAAAAGGACAGAATGAAAAAAACGTATGATTATGAAAAAAGTGAATTTGTGTATGCCCCTGTTTTGGATGCGAGCCGGTGGGTGTATGAATGCGAAGTTGTATCGTCTGTTAAGACAGGCGATTCGGATACCTTTTTTTGCAGGATCAAAAATATCCAGATCGACGAAAGCATAGACGTTGGGGATACATTTGAGATAGATTTGACAAAATTCGATCCTGTCATTTATTCCGGGCAGTATCATTCGCTCGGAAAGCATCTTGGTAAAATTGGGGATTTTTTGGAATGATGAAATCAAAGCCGGAGGGATCAAGGAGGAGTATGGTATGGCATTTTCAGAAATATGTATTTATCAGGTGAAGCCCAAAAAGACAGAAGAATTTGAAGCACTGATGCAGGAGGCAAAAAGCTTTTTGGAACAGCAGGAGGGGCTTTTGATGCTGCGTTTGATCAAAAGAGGATATCGTATTGATATGGAGCAGATTAAGGAAGGGCTTGCTCCGCTAGAAATAAAGCGTGTTGTAAAGAGTGTAAAATACATGCTTTACTGGGAATTTGATACGAAGGAAAGCTATGGAGCGGCGCAGAAAAATCTGTATCACAGCTATTGGAAGGAGATTGAAAAGTGTCTCATTGTTCCGCATGATAAATATTTGGGTGAAGAGCTGTTTGGGTGGAATTAGATACTATAGATAGGAGGTGAGAGACTACGATGGAAAAACGAAAAGAAATCAACGAGAAATTTGCGGAAGCCGTGGCTGTATACCATCACGATTATTTTCATTTTGGGCTGAAAAGGCAATTAGAGGAGCTGCAAAGCTTACCGGATGTCCCGCCGGATATTATAAATGGATATCGGAATGTCGTTTGGGCAAAAGGTGCTGAAGAAGCGTCTCAATGTGCAGTGAAAATGTTTGAGGATGTGTGCGGTTATTTGAATGCAGCAGTTTCTTTGCAGGAACGTCCGCGGGAGGAATGTGCTGTGTCGGATAAGATCGATGCGGTATGTTTGCAGGGAGAACTGGATGCTGCCGGGGAAGGCGGGTGCCCTGCGTATGGCCTGCTGAGCGGTTTTGACTGCCGGAAGCTTTGCAGGCTTTCTGAAAAGACGCGGAGCATCGAAGAAGAGTTCGTTCATTTGATTACAGAAAATGGGGGAAAGATTAAGAGATTTGACAGCTTTGAAGCGTTTGCAGCGGCAAAGCTGTAACGGAGAGGCATAAAACGAGATGCAATAGTGAAATGTTATGGATGAAAGAGAGGAGAAACCAAATGTTATTAATACAATACCCAAAATGTACTACCTGCCAGAAGGCAAAAAAGTGGCTGGACGCGCACGATATTTCGTATACAGTCCGTCATATTGTGGAGGATCATCCGTCGTATGAGGAATTGAAGCAGTGGCATGAGAAAAGCGGGCTGCCGCTTAAGAGATTTTTTAATACGAGCGGAATGCTGTACAGGCAGATGGAGCTAAAAGATAAGCTGCCGGGGATGAGTGAGGACGAGCAGCTCAAGCTGCTTGCGACGGATGGTATGCTTGTTAAGCGACCGCTGATTGTAGATGGCGACAGGATACTGATTGGTTTTAAAGAGACGGAGTGGGAAGAAGCTTTTCAATAGTTTTAAACTGGGGAAGATACATGAAGGAATGGATGAAATGCAGAATAGAAGCATTATTAGCGCAAGAGTTTTATTGCAGTGCACAGGATCTAAATGGAAGAAAAACAGTATATACGGTTCATTGCCGTGCAGCCCAGCCTTATATTAAAATACTGGCATACAGAAATTGTGTGGTAGTGTGTACATCAGAGGAGCTTCATGCGAAAGTAACCGATATTCTGCGGGGTAAAAACAGGGATGAGATTTTCGAGCTGCCGTTGGTTTATGGGCAGACGATCCATTACATTCCTAAGGATGAGGCGGATACAGGCAGCAATTATGCAGATCATACGCAAGGGCTGTTAAAGTCATCAGGATATGAAATGCAATGTCTTTTTGATGAAACGATTTCAGAGCTTTCCGGGCTGGCGGGCTTTGAGAATGCAATTGCTTTTGATGAACATGGTATTACGTCCGCAAAAGCGGCCTGCGTTGTAAAGGCTCATCAGACAATCATTGGAGTAGCAGGGGCTTCGGAATCGGCGATTAACGGCGTATGGGAAATAGGCGTGGATGTGATGGAAGAATACAGAAATGCAGGAATGGGGACATATTTAGTGAGGAGCCTGACAAGTGAGCTGCTAAAGAAGCGTATCGTGCCTTTTTATTCTGCTTCTGTTACAAATATAGGATCACAGATGGTTGCAGCAAGGAGCGGATATGTGCCGTTTTGGGTGGATACATTTGGAACAATTTTGGATGGCAGCTCTGCTTATGATCATATGATAGGCGGATTGGCGGCTGCATTTGTCCAATCATAGATGTTGGAAAACATATTTGAAACAACGTGTCTGGATATCAATGTCAAATCAGTGTTTCCTTGCTTTTATGATAAAAACAGCAGGCAGCATCAACGCTTTTCTGGAAAAATCATTGTTGGCTTCGAGCGCCTTTTCACGGTCAGTTTCTTCTACCAGTCTTTCGATCACAAATCCATGATCTGCCAAAGCGTTGATATAAGTACTCATCATGCGGTTTGCCAGCATGATTTGGCTGCCGTCCAGATCGGCTCGATACCATTGCTCGTTAAAGTAGGAATTGCTGAAAACCAGCCTGCCGTTTTCGGAGGAGACGCATTTATGGATTGGATGCGACCATCCGAAAACGAAGGAGCCGCCCTGCTTCAAATAGGAATGGATGTGTGTTAAGGTGCTGTCCAGATCGGTTGTCCAGCCGATGCCGTAAACAGAATATACGACGTCGAAATAATCTGTCGGCAGTCCGCATTCGGCTTCCATCGGAGAGCAAATCAGGGAGGCGCAGATTCCATGTTTGCTGAGAAAGTCTTTGGCATGTTCGATCTGTCCTGCGGACAGGTCTAAGCCCCACAAGTCGCAGGCGCCTGCGTCGGCAGCATATTTTAAAGAGTGGCCGCGTCCGCAGCCGATTTCTAATACCCGTTTGCCGGACAAATCCCCAAGCAGGTGAAGCTTCTCCTCGGATGGGGCATATCCGCCCCAGTTTGGAAGCGATACTGCGTCTAATTTGGTGTTTCCGGTGGTGCTCCAAAATGTATTGTTAATCTGGTGTGCTTTAGTGGAATCGGTTACTGCATGTTTGGCAAGCCCGATTGTTTTGCCGCCTACGATATTGGTTGTCCTGGTTTCTGCTTCTTTGATCAGTGTCAGGATGGTTTCCTCTGCTTTCTGTTTGTAGGCAGCATCAGTCAGCTTTTCACCGGAGAACAGTTCGTTCAGGTCGATGTGAAGAAGCTTGCAGACAGGCAGCATCAGGGATAATTCGGGCATTCCGCTGCCGCATTCCCATTTGCTTACGGTTTTATCGCTGATACCTAATGCGTCGGCAAGCGCACGCTGAGTAAAATGCTGCTGCCTTCTCATATCTGCAAGAAACTTTCCGATTTTTATTTGATTCATATCGATACCACCTCTTTCTTTGTAACCATCATAGAATAAATAGCCGAAGAATGACACCCACGGACCGTAGAGTTTTGATGCTGTATCGTATTTTGATTTTGGCATCTGTAATTATGTTAGCTTGTTTAAAATTTAGATTTATTATAGATCGGAATCAGAGAAAGTCAAGTGCTGCGGTTTGGACAATCGACAAAGAATATTTCGGCAAAGCTCCATAATAGATTCAAAAAGCATTGGTATGATAAGCCTATCGGCGGTACAATGACAGATACGCAGATCCATTTGGATATTCACAGAGAAAGAAGTGATCAGGAAAAATGATAAAAGAAAAGCGAAAAATATTAGTTGTCGAGGATGACCTGCCTATTCAGGCGCTGCTGCATGATTTTCTGGAAGAAGCAGGCTACGATGTCTGCCTGGCTGGGGACGGGGTGGAAGCGATTTCTGCCTATGCTTCACAGGCGTTTGACCTGGTGCTGCTGGATGTTATGCTGCCGAAAATCGACGGCTACGGGGTATGCGGGGTGATCCGCAGGGAATCGGATGTTCCGGTGATTATGCTGACGGCGCTTGACAGTGAGCAGGATCAGATCAAAGGGCTGGATTTGCAGGCGGATGACTATATTACCAAGCCGTTTTCCATGCCGGTGCTGCTCAGGAAAATAGCGGCTGTCCTGCGGCGCACAAAAAAGCGGCAAGAGGAGCCGCAGGCGATCGTTTATCGGGAGCTGATGCTGGACCTGGATGGTTATAAGGCTTACGTGAAGGGAGTGCAGATTGAGCTTACGCCGCGGGAGTTTGAGATTTTAAGGGAGCTTGTGATGTATCAGGGCAGAATACTGACGCGCCAGAACCTGCTGCATATGTTATGGAAATATGAGTTTTTTGGCGATGAAAGGATTATTGACACGCATATTAAAAATCTGCGCAAAAAGCTGGGAAGTGCGGATTATATTGAAACAGTAAGAGGGGTTGGGTATCGCATTGATAAGGAGATTTGCAGGTAGGTGTATCGGCGTGCTTATGGGCAGGCTATCGGTGAAGGTATTTTTGCTGATGGCAGTGTTAATGATGTCCTGCTGTGGGCTGATGTATGCCTGTATGGTGCGCTTTGCGCCGTATGTCTATGTGCATCAGGTGAGTGAGGCAGAAGAGATGGCGTATGAATTAGCTCTGTGTATGGACGGAAGCCATAAAGAAGAAGCGGTGTATTATATACAGGAACTGGGAGACATCTTAAGGGAGCAGACGCAGGATGAGTATGTATTTTATATTTTTGACAGCAGCGGCAGGGAGGTTGATACGGCATCCTGGAAGATGGCTGACAGACAAACGGGAGACGGTGTGGCGGCAGTTGAGATGCCTGTTGGTGCAGAAGAGGAAACACGGCTTGAGGATCGGCATACGGGCAGAAGGATCGAGGAGCTGTGGCAATGGAAGCAAACGGATCGTTATTTTTTTCAGATTGCTGACGACACAGAAGAATATTATTTGATTGCCGTACAAAATAGGGATAAGGAAAGCCAGGTTGTGGGGACTTTGCGCAAAGCGTTTCCTTTTTTATGCGTGCTGGTTTGCCTGATGTCGGTGACTGCGTCATTTTTTTATGCCTGGTATATTACGTCCCCGGTCAAAAAGGTCAGTCATATTTCCAGACAGATGGCAGAGCTTCATTTTGGCGGCTTCTGTCCGGTACGGCGTACGGATGAGATCGGCGTATTATCTGACAGCCTGAATACGCTGTCTGTAAAGCTCTCGGCTGCTCTTTGCGGGTTGCAGGAAGCAAATGAGAAGTTGCAGGCAGATATTGAGAAGGAACGCCAGCTTGAACGCCAGCGGACGGAGTTTTTTTCGGCAGCTTCCCATGAACTGAAAACGCCGATTACCGTGATCAAAGGGCAGCTTGAGGGGATGCTGTACGGGGTTGGGCGCTACAAAGACAGAGAGGCTTATCTGGCGGCGTCGCTGGAGGAGGTGTGCGCTTTGGAGAAAATGGTGCAGGAGCTGCTTACGATATCCAGGCTGGGTACGCCGGGATATGCGGCCAGGAAGTGCAGGATTGATTTTGGGGCGTTGGTGAAAGAGAGGATCGCGGTATATGAGGATTTGTTTACGCTCAAGGAGCTGGAGACGGAAGTATTGATTGCGGAAGGGGCGTATATCGAAGGTGATCGTTGGCTGCTGGAAAAAGTGATTGACAATCTGCTTAGTAATGCAGCGGCATATTCACCGGCAGGATGCCTTGTGCGGGTAAAATTGTGGAAAAGGGCAGAAGAAATCAGATTGTTTGTGGAAAACACAGGTGTTCATATCCCGGATTGGGAGGTTGAGAAGCTGTTTGAGGCATTTTACCGGGTTGACCAGTCGCGCAGCCGGCAGACTGGGGGAAGCGGGCTGGGGCTGTATATTGTAAAGACGGTACTGGATCTGCATCGGGGGCAGATTGAGATGAAAAACAGTGAGCAGGGGGTAGAGGTAGTGATTCGGCTGGAATGTGGATCTTGCTGAAGTTGATATTATAAAGGTTGCATATATGCTGGTATCTAAAGCTCGACAAAATAAAGCCCATGCAGATTTACGGGCAGAAAGTGTTAATGGTTTTAGTAATCGTGTCATAGATGAAACTATAGAAAGAAAATAACTCTGTCAAGGCTATTGCAATCAAACCTAAGATATGCTATATTATAAAAAAAGCAACCGCCCACAAGGGGTTGACCTATGATTGAAATAGCAATGCCACCCATCACTCGCCAAAGTAGCAGGGTGGCTTTTGCTATGTAAGGTTACTTACAAAACGTAAACACGAATGTAAGCAATGCCAGAAGGAATATGCCAAATGTCAGCAACTCCATAAGAGAAATAGGAATTTTGTGTTTCTTATATTTTCTCTTTTTCATAGCATCACCCCCATTCTCTTTAGAATGAGGCCAACGCACCCTGTAACACGATTGCTCTTTTCAAATTATATCACATCTGTTGATGCTTCTCAATGATATTTTTCATCACATATAAAAAGAATGTTAAAACCATTGACACCCGTTTCGAGAAAAAAGCTGGTTGAGCAGAAAGCGAGAAAAGTCATGGGTATGTGGGAATGATAGATATAAACCCTCTAAAAATCAAAGAAAAGGAATCCATTCAATAGAAAAACATAAACACTACAAATTCACTACACATACCTCTGATATTCTGTGCTCATAAAGAGCATCATCTGAAAAAAACAGATAGGAATCAAGGAGGTCTTTGCGTATGAAGAAATGGGTATTGAAAAGTATTGCAAACAAGCCGGTTCTCAGGGCAGGTGGCATAACGAGATTACTGGCTCGTGGATCAGGGGTGATGGCGGGATTGCTGCTTCTTGGGATGGCGGCAGGCTGTGCGGGGCTGAATGCTGATGCGGGCAGCAGTACGCTGGATCATATGGCGGCAGCACAGCCTGTCAGAGACAGGGCGCCTGATCCTTCTTTTACAGATGCAGAGTACACAAAGCTGCGCAGCCTGCAATTGGATGGATATGAGGATATGAGTGTGGCAGGCTTTCGGGAAAAAGTGTGGGCGCTGACAGATACGCCAGAATATCATAGCCTGCTGGAGCGGTTTTCACAGAGCGAGTTATTGTATGCGTGCAAAGACAGTGATCCGATGGCATCTTTTTTCTTTTATATCCTGATGCCGCTTACTGCCGGAGATCAGCGGGCAGGGGCGTTTGGCGATGTTGTGTCTGCCGGCGAACCGGCGGGGGATCAGGCGGTACTGGAGTTTTTCTTTACATTTACGGTTTTGGATGCGGACAGGCTGACAGTCGGGGAATATCGTAAGGCGCAGATAGGCATGACAGACGGATTTCGGGGGATGCTGCAAGGCGCGGCGGATGCGAAGCTGCGGGATGAGCCGTATATGTATGGCGAGATTGACCGAAAGGCAAGACAGCTTGTGCAGCAGTGGAGCAGTACGAAGCTGGCGATTGAAACAGAGTTTCACTATATGCCGATGCAGCAGCCGGATAATGCAGCGCAGGATGTACAAGACAGAGTGTGGCAGGAAGGACAGCAGAATAAGGAAGAATGGGAGTTTCCAAATGGGACGAAAAAAGATTATGATTCCTTGCTTGCGCTGAAAACAAAGAATTACAAAAAGCTGCCGCTTGCCGAGTTTAACAGGGTGCTCTTGGAATGGGCAAATGAAGATTATGAGCGGATGGAAAGGATTAATGGCGATATTGGCAGGGATGATTTTTGTGTACCGCTTACAGATGAGGAACGCGCATTTGTCTGCCTGACGGTTCAGTTTTCAGGGATAGAAAATGCAAAGCTGGTACAGAGTACTTATACAGGAAGGGCAGAAGAAGATCCTTTTTATAATCAGTATTTGCCGCAGAAAACGGGAAACGGGAATGGGCAAAGTGCTTTCTGCGATTTGTTTTATCAGTTTTCCTATCATATAGCTGACAAAAAGGCGATCACGGTTGAGGAACGTGACCAGTGTATCGGCGGGGTACTGTCTGGTATCCGGCAGTATTGGGAGGCGGCAAAACTGGAGGATTTGCTGAAAATGGGGAAAGCGGATATCGCGGCGAAACTGCAAGAGATTGCAGATACGTACAGCTCCAGGCAGCTCGTAGTTACGATTCCTGATGACGGGATTACGTTTGAGCGCATGGATGAGCGGGTGTCAGACAGCCTGCCGGACGAAGAACACGCCAGTACAGAGAACAGGGAAACCATGGGGCAGAATACAGACATACGTTTTTCAGATGCATACAGAAGGCTTGCCGCGCTGAAAACAAAAGGCTATGGGCAAAAAAGCATTGCTGCGTTTCATAAGCTGCTGGCTCCTGACGCGGATACGTTTGATAAAATGCTGGCGGATTATGCAAAGGTGATGGAACAGGCTTCTGAGGATGATAAAAATGATACGTTTTTTGCAGTTACGCTGAGGGCGTCGTTTAGTGAGCTGTATGGAGAGGTATTCAAAGAACCGCCGTATTACGGGCTGACGCTGGAAAAGAAGGGACGGCAGGACGGAGTAGACAGCGACGGGGAACCGTGTTATGCGTTTTCGTTTTATGCAGGAGCAGATATCAGTTACCAGATTTTAAAACCGCAGACGCTGACAGTTGCACAGAGGGATCGGATATTGACGGTATTTTGCAGAAAGCTTCAAAAGGAGGTTGACAGGATGAGCGAAACAGAGGCTGCGGATGGGAATATCAGGGACGTGCTGGAAAGCAAGGCGGCTGCGATTGCGAAACAATTGTCCTCAGATAAAATGGAATTGTTCTGTGAGATTGGCTATATTGATTTATTTGATGGAGCATGGTCGATTTAGGCAAGTAACAGCAGGGTGTCAGAATGACATGCCTGCTGTTTTCCTTGAACTGGTACACCGTTATTTCCGCAATGGTGTACGAATCAGGAAAGATTACGAGGAATGAAAAATAGATAAAAGAAGATCTCTGGTGTTGACAAACGAGAATTTTGTGTATATACTGTACTTATCGAATAAGTACACAAAGTACAAACAATACGGATGAGGGGAGGAAGGGATGGAAATACTGATTAGCAACAGCAGCGATAAGCCCATTTATGAGCAGATCTGCATACAGGTCAAGAGCCTGATTATGAACGGGACATTAACCGCGGGAGAAGCGCTGCCGTCGATGCGTGCCTTGGCAAAGGATCTGCATATCAGCGTCATTACGGTTCAGAGGGCGTATGAAGATCTGACACGCGACGGATTTATCGAGACCGTCTCCGGCAAGGGCAGCTTTGTAGCCGCGCAGAATCAGGAGTTTATAAAAGAAGAGCAGCTTAGGATGGCAGAGGAATTGCTGATGAAAGCGGCGCAGATCGGAAGGATGCATGGGATTGCCTATGAAAAGCTGGCTGGGATTTTAAAGATGTTTTATGAAGAATAGCAGGGAGGTAGTAAGATGGCGGAACACAATATTTCAGTAAAAAATCTGAGTAAAAGTTTTCAAAACTTTACGCTTGGCGATATTTCTTTTCAGGTTCCCAAAGGCAGGATTGTCGGATTTATCGGGGAAAATGGGGCTGGGAAGAGTACGACGATACACCTGATTTTAAATGAGCTGAAAAAAGACAGCGGGGAAATTAAAATTTTTGGAAAAGATTATACGGACTGTTCGGTAAAAGAGCACATTGGAGTTGTCTTTGACGAGTGCAATTTTCACGATGTATTTACGGCGGAAAATATAGAAAAAATATTGTCGGGCATCTACCAGTCGTGGGACAGCGCTCTGTATCATCAGTATTTAAGCAGATTTAACCTGCCCGCGGATCAGCCGGTCGGCTCGTTTTCCAAAGGAATGAAAATGAAGCTGTCGATTATAAGCGCCCTGGCGCATAAGCCGAAGCTTTTGATCCTGGATGAGGCGACGTCGGGACTGGACCCGGTGGTACGGGATGAAATGCTGGATTTATTTCTGGAATTTATACAGGACGAGGAGCATTCGGTATTTTTGTCTTCGCACATTACCTCGGATATCCAGAAGGTGGCGGATGAGGTTATTTTCATTCATCAGGGAAACATTATTTTTCAGGAATGTAAGGACGACCTGATCTATCAGTACGGGATTTTAAAATGCGGCAAGGAAGCGTTTGCAGCGGTTTCACCGCAGGATTACCTGATCCACAGGTCAACGAATGTGTGTGAGGAATGCCTGGTACGTGATAAGGAAGCCGCAAAGCGCAAGTACAAGGATGCGGTTGTGGACAACGCGGCGTTAGAGGATATTATGCTTTTTTACAGCAAAGGAGGGACGACATGCGCGGATTAATTTACAAGGAAGTGTCTGTATTTTATAAATGTATCGACAAAAAGATGATTTTTGTATCAGGATGGTTTGTGCTGCTGCTTTTGTATCGTGCTGGTGCCTACGGGGGAATGATGGCTTCGGTGCTGCTTGCGATTATGATTGGCGCGCAAAATATTATGAGCTTTATCAGCGATGATAAGGCACGGTGGGGAAGGTATCAGATGGCTATGCCGGTCAGCAGCTTTTCGGTAGTTGCGAGCAAGTATTTGGCTGTGATTTGTACGATCGGATTCGGCATTGTGGGAAGTATCGCGCTCAATCTTGTTTGCGGTGTATTTTCTCAAAGCTTTGACCTGTCGGTTTTAGGGCTTTCGATTTTTTTGGTCGTGTGGATACCGCTGATATGGACGGGAATCTGCCTGCCGTGTACGTATTGGTTTGGCGTACAGTCTGCGCAGATGATGGGTTTGCTTTTTATTATTCCGCTCTTTTATGCGGTGAAATATTTTGAGGATGGGATAGGATTGCCGATGCTGACAGATTTTTTGGCGCCGTATTGTCTGATCGCTGGCATCGCAGCGGCGCTGCTGTTTGGATTTTCGCTTGCCGTCAGCGTGGCGGGATATGCGCGCAGAAAATAAGAAAAAGGTGGAAGTGGCCTCTGCATTGTGATAAAATCTTTGTAGTATTTGGAGACAGGGCGCGCCGCGGTTTGCGGCTGTTTTGCCCCGGGAAGGAAAGAAACGTATGAAGATTTTATTAGTAGAAGATGATGTGGAGATTAGTGAGATGCTGAAACATTTTTTGATGACGGAAAATTTTGAAGTGGATACTGCTTATGACGGAGTCGGCGCCTGTGACAGATTTTTTGCACATGAATACAGTCTCGTACTGCTAGACCTGATGATTCCAAAGAGGAGCGGTATGGAAGTCATGAAGATCATTCGGGAAAAAAGTACGGTGCCGATCCTGATTCTATCGGCAAAGGATACAGATTCGGATAAGACATTAGGGCTGGGGCTTGGCGCGGATGATTATATCACAAAGCCGTTTTCTGTGACAGAGGTATTGGCAAGGATTAAGGCAAATATCAGGAGAAGCACACAGTATACATCGGGCGCGGCGAAGGAAGAAAAAGAGGAGACGGTGTTTCAAAAGGGGCAGCTTGTGTTAAATACGGAGGATTTTTCTGTTTGGAAGAACGGACAGAAGGTGGAAGTCACGGCGAAAGAGTTTGAGATCCTGCTGCTTCTTATGAAGCATCCGAAAAAAGTCTATACCAAGGAACAGCTCTATGCGTCTGTCTGGAAGGATGTGTATATGGGAGATGAAAACGCGGTAAATGTGCATATCAGCAGGCTGCGCAATAAGATCGAGGACAATCCTCGCAGGCCGCAGTATATTGTTACGGTCTGGGGGATTGGGTATAAGCTGGGGGATGTGGAGTAAAATTTAGAAAAGCGGAGAGCATAAGAAACCGTGGAGGTATGGATATGCGTAATCGAATCAATGAAATCAGCATGAAAAATTTTGGTATGATAGGGCAGTTTTACAGCAGTCAGCTTTCTAATATCAATCTTATTATCGGCGAAAATGGAACAGGAAAAACGTTTTTGCTCAAAGCGCTTTATTCGGCAGTCCGTTCTATGGAAGAATACAAACGGGGAGATGATATCAGGGCAATCAATGAAGTTCTTTCTGAGAAGCTTCGGTGGACGTTTCAAGTAGAAAAGCTGGGAGATATGGTATTACGATCCGCAAAAGAGGGGCTGAGCTTTGAAGTTCAATTAGAGGATGGTAAAATCAATTATCAGTTTTCACAGAGCGCTTTGGGCAAAGTAGGTTCTGTAACAGCGCCGGAGGAAGGAAAACCGGGCAATTCTGTTTTTATTCCTGCAAAAGAGGTCTTGTCATTATTTTCTGTAATCTTAAAGTCCCGTGAAGTAGATAAAGTATTTGGCTTTGACGATACTTATTATGATTTGGTAAAGGCATTAAGGATTTCACCTTCAAGGGGCAGAAATTACACTGCATTTGCAAACTCACGAAAAATTGTCAGTGATGTAATCGATGGAAAAGTGGATTATGATGAGGAAAGCGGAAAATGGTTTTATAAAAATAAAAAAAAGCAGAAAATAGCGATTGGTGCAACCTCAGAAGGTGTAAAAAAGATTGCAATTATGGATCGGCTGCTGGCAAATGGATATTTGGATCATAATTCCATTATTTTTATTGATGAAATAGAGTCCGCATTGCATCCGGGAGCAGTCTGTCAGTTTTTGGATATGGTTGATGAAATTGCGAATCTCATGGGCATACAGGTATTTATTTCGAGCCATTCTTATTTTGTAATAAAAAAGCTGTATTTAATCGCGTTGAAAGAAGCAGGACTGGTTAGCTGTATTTCTTTAAATAAGGGTCAAGACGCACAAATTTGTGACCTGCATGATGGGATGCCGGATAATTCCATTATAGATACGTCGATACGCCTGTATGAGCAAGAGATCCAGGAGGTACTGTAATGGCTGTCATTATTTCAGAATCAGAAATGCAGTTTGGCAAATATGAAAAAGAGCAGGTTTTCCAGATGGAAAAGTGCAGTCAATATACGAAAACATTGATGCCGAATGGAATTAAAAGCTGTGAGTTTATTTTGCGGCGAGATCATAAATTGTATTTTATTGAAGCAAAAAAATCTTGTCCCAGACAGATATCGGCTGAGACACCCCAGGAGAAGATTAGAAAATATAATGAATATATACAGGATATAGTCTTAAAAATGAGACATTCGCTTGCTCTTTATGCGAATATTTTATTGGAACGATATACGGCAGAAGGGGTACCGGAGATGTTAAGAGAAAAAAATATGTCTTATTTGGAAATCAGGCTGGTACTTGTGGTAAAAGATGCGGAAAAGGAATGGCTGGTTCCTTTTCAGGATGTGTTTAGAAAGAGATTGCAGGATGAATTGAGAATTTGGAAGATTCCTGCTTTTAGTATTATAAATGAGGATACGGCAAGAGAAAAGCACTTTATTATTTAAGCTGTTAAATTGTACAGAGGATTGTAAAATGAATTACCAACTGATCTTAATTTTCTTACTCGGCACGATCATATTGCTAATTCTGCTGATTCTTTATCAGCGAGCGGCTTTTTCCAAAGGCATCCATAGCGAGCTAAAGCAGATCAGCGAAACATTGTCCCATATTCTCGAAAAAAACAGCGAAGAAAAAGTCATGGTTTTTACAGACGACCATGCCGTGCAGGAGTTATGTGAGCAGATCAACAGGCTGCTTTTGAACCGCCAGAAAATCAGCGCCGACTACCGCAGGCAGGAACTGTCGTCTAAAAAGATGCTTTCCAATATTTCACATGACATCAAGACGCCGCTTACAGTGATCCTGGGCTATCTGGAAATCCTGCGCCTGGATGCACCCGATCATGCCGCGCTGCAAAAGGCGGAGGCAAAGGCAAAGCAGGTGATGGGGCTGATTGACCAGTTTTTTACGCTGGCAAAGCTGGAAGCAGGGGACAGGAATCTGGAGATTACAAAGCTGGATATCAGCGAGCTTTGCAGGGAGAATGTGCTGGAATTTTATGAGATCTTACAGCAAAAGGAATATACGGTAGAGGTGTTGATCCCGGAAAAGAGCATGTATGTGCAGGGAGAGAGGAAATCTATAGACAGGATCTTGAATAATCTGATATCCAATGTGCTGCGTTATGGCAGTGACGGAAAATATATCGGGGTGTTTATGCGGGAGGATATTGACGCTGTATATATTGATGTTGCAGACCATGGGAAAGGGATTGAGCGGGAATTTGCGGACAGTGTCTTTGAGCGGCTGTATACGATGGAGGATTCCCGCAACCGGAAGATCCAGGGAAACGGGTTGGGGCTGACGATTGCGAGAAACCTTGCCAGGCAGATGGGAGGGGATCTTGTGCTGGAGAGTGAGCCGGGGAGGAGGACGGTTTTTACGGTGGTGTTAAAAAAGTGCAGGTGAGACAAGTGGTGGGGTTTTGCGCTTATGAGGACGCTGGGAGAGGGGATTGGCACGCCCTGGCTGCGTCCGTTCCAGAAGGTTAAGAATCCCTAAGCATCCTGCGCAGCGCTGTGGCACCGTCCGGGCGCGGCACTTGGCACAGCGTTGCGGGATGAACGGTA
>CAMUPC010000065.1 GCA_947090545.1 uncultured Eubacterium sp.
TAAACATTTTTCCAACGGAACCGGAAGCAAGCCCCGCTCCCCTTCCTCCGGCTGGCTTTTCCAGGCTCTACACAAATGATGGCTTCCAGTCTAGTGTACTGTCTGCTTGGTATTTGTACTAATGAATTATTCAAATATTAAATGTATTTATTGGCTTTATGCAGATACAGTTTGGTACAAATATCAATAAGACAGTACACTAGTGCTTTATCCAGCCTGAACTATAGCAATCTAAAATAATGCTGCACATACTTTCTGACGGTGAAGATTATTTTCGGCTGCATGATTATGTGCAATAATTGATAGACTGCTATAGAAATGGATATGGAAGCCCTTCACAGCCTGGGCAAAGCCTTTAGGAATGAAACTGTGGCTCTTTGCACACAATGTATCGGATATGCTTTGCTGCACCCGCGAAAACCAGCCGGGAGAGGGGATGGGCACGCCCTGGATGCGCCTTTGGAAGAAGGTTTAGAAGCGCTTGGCATCCTGCTCGATAACGCAGGGGCGAAGCCAAGCGGCACCTTTAGCTGCTGGCTGCAAGCCAGGGCGAACTAGGTGCCGCGCCCGGACGGTGCCACAGCGTAAACGCAGGATGCCTAGCGATTCTTAACCTTCTGGAACGGACGCATCCAGGGCGTGCCCATCCCCTCTCCCAGCGTCCTTCCCGCGAAAAAAGTATCACTCCATCCTTATCGCCTGCGATTTTGCTCCTGCTCCTTCTCTTTTTTGCCATGCCTTGCAAACGACAGCACCCGTTTCATATGCCCCGCAATACCGCTGTAGGAAACGCGCCTAAACGATACACTTGTGCGCATCAGCCGTGTCTGCACCCAGTTCATCGTCGAAAGCGTTTTCTTCACCTCCTCGCTGGTGCGGCGTTCCCGGTATTCTTCCAGCGAGATCTTTTCCTTGAGCGTGTCCAATCCTTCAGAAATATTTTGCCTTGTATTTTCAATAAATAGCTCGTATTTTTCCGCGATCTGCGCGTCGATTTCGTGCAGGGTGGCTTCCAGCTTGACATTGATCTGTGCCAGGGAGTCAGCCGTCAGTGCGCAGTCAGCCGCAAAGACTGCCATCAGCAGCAGGGCGAGGAGCTCTTGCACATCACGCGGCATGGGGGCGGTTATCTGCGAAATATAAGGATGCAGCCCGTATAAAACGATCCATCCGGCAAATCCAAAGCCGAGGGAGCATGACAGGCAGATTCTGCCGTGCAGGTTGAAGGGCAGGTCGCTGTAGTCCCACCAGACTGCGTGGAACAGGCGTTCTGTAGCATAAGAGGTGGTGTATTCCAGGACGGCGGAGCCGAGCATACATGCGATAAATACGTATCCGGCGTTTGGCAGGCTGCTGCATAAGAGGACGTCTAAGACGGCGCCGACGCCGTAGATCGGGCAGTAGGGGCCGATTAACATGCCGCGGTTGTCCCAGGTCAGTTTTTTGATGCTGCAAAAGGTGGTTTCGTAGATCCATCCGAGGATGCTGTATAGTATAAACCATATGAACAGGGTTGATGTGTGCATAGATTACCTCCGTTGAAAATCGTGTGTTATGGTAATCAGTATAACACTTTTTGAATTGTTTTGTACAGGTCTGTAAAATGGCAAAATTTTTATCTTGTGCAACGCATGACGGAGATTCAATGCCTGATTTACTTTGCAAAAGCATACTATTCATTTTGCACAAAATACGGTATGATAATAACCAGATACATAGATTTCATGATAAGAAAGGAAGAGTAAAAAACATGAAAATCGGATTGATAGGATGCGGAAATATGGGCATGGCAATTGCACACGGGATACTCCGGTCAGGAATCGCCGGGACACAGGAGATGACAGCGTCTGCAAACAGCGAGGCGACGCGTGAAAAAATAAAAAATGAGCTGCATATTCATGCGGCAGCTTCCAACCGGGAAGTTGTGGAGTTTGCGGATTTTATATTTTTAGCAGTCAAACCGCAGTACTATGAGCAGGTAATAGAAGAAGTAAAGCAGGCGCGGAAGGAAAAGATCTTTGTATCCATTGCGCCGGGCAGGAAGCTTGCCTGGTTTGAGGAGAAGTTTGGCGCTCCGGTCAAGCTGGTGCGCACGATGCCGAATACCCCGGCGATGGTGGGGGAGGGCATGACGGCGTATTGTACCAACGATCTGGTTTCGGAAGAGGAAAGGGCGCAGGCCGCGCGTATCCTGGGCAGCTTTGGCAGGGCGGAGGAGGTGCCGGAGCATTTGATGGACGTTGTGACTTCGGTAAGCGGCAGTTCTCCGGCGTATGTGTTTTTGTTTATCGAGGCGATGGCGGATGCGGCTGTTGCGGACGGGATGCCGAGGGCGCAGGCGTATACGTTTGCGGCGCAGGCGGTGCTTGGAAGTGCGAGGATGGTGCTGGAGACGGGGCTGCATCCGGGCGTGCTCAAGGATATGGTCTGCTCCCCGGGCGGCACGACGATCGAGGCTGTCCGTGTGTTGGAGGAAAAAGGGATGCGCAGCAGCGTGATCGAAGCGATGAAGGCGTGTGTAAAAAAAGCGGGGAAGATGTAAGAATCTTGTTTGTGCCCCTTTTCAAATCGGGAAAAATCGAGTATAATCATAGGAGTTGATTGTAAAATTGGAGGAGTGAGCAATGTTCGATTATAAGCAGTACCAGAGAAATTATTTTATGCCGCCGGGAGAATGCCTGGACTGGGCAAAAAAAGAATATGTAGACAAGGCGCCGGTGTGGTGCAGCGTGGATCTGCGCGACGGCAACCAGGCGCTGATTGAGCCGATGAGCCTGGAGGAAAAGCTGGACTTTTTCAGGCTTTTGATAAAACTGGGATTTAAAGAGATCGAGGTTGGCTTTCCGGCAGCCTCGGAAACCGAGTACCAGCTTGTGCGCACGCTGATTGACCAGAACATGATCCCGCAGGATGTGACGATCCAGGTATTGACGCAGGCAAGGGAGCATATTATCCGCAAGACGTTTGAGGCGGTCAAAGGCGCGCCGAATGTGATTGTACATGTATACAATTCCACGTCCCTGGCACAGCGCGAGCAGGTGTTCCATAAGGGGCAGGAGGAAATCAAGCAGATCGCCATAGACGGGGCAAAGCTGTTAAAGGAGCTCGCGGCGGAGGCTGAGGGCAATATTTTATTTGAATACAGCCCGGAGAGCTTTACAGGTACCGAGGTGGATTATGCGGTAGACGTATGCAACGCGGTGATCGATGTGTGGGAGCCGACGCCGCAGCGCAAAGCGATTATCAATATACCGGCGACTGTTGAGATGTCCATGCCGCATGTATTTGCCAGCCAGATTGAATATGTGAGCAAGCACCTGCACCGCAGGGACAGCATTATTTTGTCGCTGCATCCGCACAACGACAGAGGATGCGGGGTCAGCGACGCGGAGATGGGGCTTCTTGCGGGAGCGGACCGGATCGAGGGCACGCTGTTCGGCAACGGGGAGCGGACCGGCAATGTGGATATTATCGTGCTTGCGATGAATATGTATGCGCAGGGCGTCGACCCGAAGCTGGATCTGTCGGATATGCCGCATATCGCACAGGTTTATGAAAAATTAACGCAGATGGACATTCATATGCGCCATCCGTACTGCGGGAAGCTGGTATTCGCGGCGTTTTCCGGCTCGCACCAGGATGCGATTGCAAAAGGGATGAAATACCGCGAGGATCATAACAAGGAACGCTGGACGGTGCCGTACCTGCCGATCAATCCTGAGGATGTGGGGCGTACGTATGACAGCGATGTGATTCGGATTAACAGCCAGTCAGGAAAAGGCGGCGTGGCGTATGTGCTGGAGAAGCATTACGGGCTTAAGATCCCGTATAAGATGCGCGAGGACCTCGGCTATGCGGTAAAAGACGTATCGGATAAGGCACATGCCGAGCTTTCACCGGAAGAGATCTATGAGATCTTTACAAAACGCTACAAAGACTATACGCCGGTATTTGAGGTAAAAGGCTGCCATTTCCGCCAGGAGGACGGGATTACGGCAACGGTCAATATTATTAAGGACGGAAAGAAAAACCTGGTCGAAACAGTCGGCAACGGCAGGTTAAACGCGGTCAGCAATGCGTTCGCGGAGTTTTTTGAAAAGCCGTGCGAAATCATCTGCTATGAGGAACATGCGCTGGAAGACGGCTCGGATTCCAATGCGATCGCGTATGTGGGGATCAAAGGAGAAGACGGCGGCTTGTATTTTGGCATCGGCATTGACCCGGATATTTTAAGGGCTTCGATCGATGCGCTGATTACAGCAATGAACAGGAGTATTGAGTGACACATAGAATAAAAAAAGCAGTGGGATACTGTAGTGTCCTGCTTGGCACCGTGCTGGCTGTCTATGTCGGGATCTGGCGTATGATGATCCGGCCGGTTGCCGGGCTGTATCTGGCTTATAAGGCAGGAGAGCTGACCGTCCTTTATGTGGCAGGCGCTGTCATAAAATGCTGGTTGTCGCTGACGGTCGGCGGCTTGATCTGGTCGATCGGGTATATGGTCAAGTGTATTCTGGATGCGTAGGCAAAAGCCAGGCAAAACAGCAACAGGTGTTTCGTGGTTACAGGAATTGGAGGATCGGGCTAAGCATGAAAAAAATCTATCAATTTACCGTATTGTGTATCGTGTTTGCCATAGCGTTTTATATAGAGCATGATGCGCCAGCGCAGGCTGCGGTCAGGCTGAACCAGTCGAATGCAACGATTTGTGTCGGCGGCAGGACGACTCTGGAGATTCGGGGAACAACCAAACCTGTCAAGTGGTCTACAAGTAATAAAAAAGTAGCGAAAGTAGGCTCTGCCGGAGTGGTCACGGGGCTTCGCAAAGGCGAGGCAACGATTACAGCAACGGTCGGCAGTGCAAAATATAAATGCCAGGTTGTCGTGAATGCGACATATGGGGCTTCCATGTCAGCCGTAGCGATCAAGCGTGAGACGCCTGTCATGCTTACATTTACAAAGGACGCGGTTGTCAGCTTTAAGATCCAGGACGCGGACATTTGCAGCGCGGCATGGGGTTCCTGGGAGGGCAATGAGATCCCTCTGGTGATTACGCCGAAACATACGGGCGTTACATACATTACCTGCACAAACGCGGCGAACAGCGAGACGGTTCGTATCCGGGTGCATGTGCAGAAGGTGCCGGTCAATATTACGGCAGTCCACGCGGAGACGGCTGACGGTGGCGATTTTATCTGCGGGGAAAATACGATGCAGATTTCTTTCCGCCAGGACCGTGATTCCAAAAATACGGTGCTTACCCTGATCAGCAGAAACGGTGAGGCCATATGGACGAAGCAGTGCGGTGCTGTCTCGTCGAAGAA
Organism: uncultured Eubacterium sp.; assembly: GCA_947090545.1. Lineage (GTDB taxonomy): Bacteria > Bacillota > Clostridia > Lachnospirales > Lachnospiraceae > Eubacterium_J. The sequence goes on from CAMUPC010000065.1 coordinate 5,325, forward strand.
GCGCTACAGCGTATCGTGGAACGGCAAGGACGATAAGGGTGCGGACTACGAAGGGGAGTTTCGCCTGAAAATAGTGGCGGACGGCTATACGACAAGAAACTGGCACTATTATGACTGTTATGCGAAAAACCCGTTCCTTGGCGGCACCGGTACGAGGGAAAAGCCATATCAGGTAGCAACCGCGGAGCATTTGGAGCGGATGGCGGATTTTCGCAGCAGGCATTTTGTCCAGGTACAAGATATCGACCTGCGCTCAGAACTGACCAGCAGCATCTTTTCTGCGGAACAGCCGTTTATGGGCAGCTACAATGCCAAACCGAACGGACAGGGAACCCGTATTTTAAATTATAACGGCAATACATCCTTGTTTGGCGTGATCGGCGTGGAAGGAGAGTTAGACGGCGTTGCGGTGTACGATGCGCGCATTACAGGCACCGGGCAGGAGCGTTCTGCTGTCCTTGCCGAAGTCAACCAGGGGATGATTATGAACTGTACGGTAGAGCAGGCGGTTATTTATTCGGCATCCGCTACGGATGCGGCGCTGCTTGCCGTCGAAAACAAGGGGGTCGTTGACAGGTGCGTCGTACATGGCTCGGTCTATACCTGCGGCAGCATGGCGGGCGGCGTCGTATACAACGACCAGCGTATGGTGCGTACCAAGGTGGAAGCGGAACTGAACCTGTCGGCGTCCGGCAATGCCCAAGGCGCCAGGGAGCTGTATGGCGGCGGGATCTGCGCTGTCAACGGGCAGTCCGCGTTTATAGACGCCTGCGAGAGCAATAGTATGATCCAGGCGTCCGGCAGGCTGAATCATACGGAAAAAGCCTATCTGGGCGGAATCGTCGGCAAAAATGCCGGGCAGGTGCGCGACGGCGGCTCTTTGGGCATCTTTCCGTTAGAATATACAAGCGGCATGATCGGGGAGGTACAGGGCGGCATGATCGCCGGAGAAAATGACGGCATGATTACCGGAGTCACGTACTATGAGACACTCGGGCGCAAAAGCTGTGCGGCGGGGAACGGACGGGAGGACAACCTGCATCCGCTGAACATACATGGAGAGGGGGAATAATATGAATTGTTTATCACCATCAATTTTGTCGGCTGACTTCACAAAGCTGGGGGAACAGATCGCTGCCGCGGAGCAGGCAGGGGCGCAGTACCTCCACTTTGATGTGATGGACGGCTTTTTTGTGCCGAATATTTCTTTTGGGATGCCAGTGCTAAAGTCGCTGCGCAAAGGCACGAATATGATGCTGGACGTGCATTTAATGATAGATGATCCTGCACGCTATATCGGGCAGTTTGCAGACTGCGGCGCGGATATTATTACGGTACATGCAGAAGCTTGCAGAGACTTAAACTATGCCGTCGACTTAATTAAGGAGCGGGAGCTTTTGGCTGGCGTTGCGCTTTGCCCGGCGACACCGCTGTCAGCGCTTGATTATCTGCTGCCGCGCCTGGATATGGTGCTTATTATGACGGTCAATCCAGGGCTTGGCGGGCAGAAGCTGATCCCGTATACGGTGGACAAGGTGCGTGACCTAAAGCAGATGATCGACCGCGGCGGGCTAAAGACCGATATTGAAGTTGACGGCGGGATCAATTTTCAGACGTTGCAGCAGGTGCTGGATGCCGGGGCAAATATTATCGTGGCAGGCAGCGCGGTATTTGAAGGCGATGTAGAGGAAAATACAAGGCGGATGCTCGATATGATGAAATAGGCTGCTACTGGAACTGGTTTGTGCCCTGGCTGTATACATAGCCGGCTGCGTCCAGCTTTTGGCAGAGCTGAGCCATATCCAGATCCAGAGCTGCACACAGCTCGTCCAGCGATGGGTAGTTGTCCCGGAGCTGGGTGTTGACGTAGCTTAAAAGGATGATCGGGTCGTTAGGTATCGCTGCTGACATAAGTACCTCCTGTGATTTTTTTCATAGTATAACATGTAATTGTTAAAAAGTCACAAAAAATTATAAAAATTCTGTAAAATTTGTATAAAATAAAAATTGACATTGAGCAGAAAGATTGCTATACTACGGTACATGAAGCAAAGGTGCTGAGAGATGGATATCTCGTCAGCACCTTTTTGTGTTTCAGGCTTTTTATTTATAAAAGATACAGTGTTGGTGCCGCAAAGCCGCGGATATGCAGACATTGTATCTTTTTTTATTTTTGTTTTTAAGGAGGAAAACAGTTATGGCTTATGTATCAGTTGATGTGATGTGGACTCTGCTGGGCGCCGCGATGGTGTTCTTTATGCAGGCAGGGTTTTCTTTATGTGAAGCAGGGCTGACGAGGGCAAAAAACACGGGAAATATCCTGATGAAAAACCTGATGGATTTTTGCATCGGGACGCCGGCGTTCTGGCTCGTTGGATTTGGGCTGATGTTTGGCGGCACGGGCGCTTTTATCGGCGGGTTTGACCCGTTTATCCTGGGAGACTATGATTTTGGCTCGCTTCCAAAGTGGTGCTATGTGATCTTCCAGACCGTATTTTGCGCCACGGCAGCAACGATCGTATCCGGCTCAATGGCGGAACGGACAAAATTCAGCTCGTACTGCGTGTACAGCGCGCTGATCTCGCTGATCGTATATCCGATATCGGGACACTGGATCTGGGGCGGCGGCTGGCTGTCAGAGCTTGGATTCCACGATTTTGCAGGCTCTTGCGCCGTACATATGGTAGGCGGCATTGCGGCATGTATCGGCGCGGCGACGCTGGGGCCACGTATCGGCAAATACGGCAGGGACGGAAAAGCACGGGCAATTCCGGGACACAACCTGACAGCCGTTGCACTGGGCGTATTTATCCTGTGGTTCTGTTGGTTTGGGTTTAACGGCTGCTCTACCGTATCCATGAGCTCAGATGAGGCGATGCTTTCCGCATCCCTGATCTTTATGAACACCAACCTTGCGGCAGCGGTTGCGACCTGCGTCGTGCTGGCGCTTACCTGGATACTCTATAAAAAGCCGGACGTATCCATGTGCTTAAACGGCGCGCTTGCCGGGCTGGTAGCGATTACAGCAGGCTGCGATGTGGTAGACCCGTTCGGAGCATTTTTTATCGGGTTGGCAGCAGGCGCACTGGTCGTAGCATCGGTAGAATTTTTTGACAAAATCGCAAAAATAGACGATCCAGTCGGCGCAATATCCGTCCACGGCGCATGTGGCATGTTTGGCACGCTTGCTGTCGGGCTGTTTGCGACAGACGGCGGCGTCTTTTACGGCGGCGGCGCCCATCTGCTCGGTATCCAGGCAGTCGGCGTACTTGCTGTTGCGGCATGGGTCGCAGTGATGATGACATTGATCTTCCAGTTGATTAAGCATACGATCGGGCTGCGCGTGGAACAGGAGATCGAGATCGACGGGCTGGACCTGCATGAGCATGGGCTGGCAAGCGCCTATTCCGGCTTCGCAATCCATGACGTCATGGGCACACTGGACGTCAATGAAAATACAGACCTGGGCGAAGACGATCCGCAAAAAGCGACAGAAGCACAGATGAACGCAGCAGTCCCAGTCGTGCGCGAAGATGCCGCGGCTGCCAAGGCAGGGATACCGCTTCAAGATACAGGCATGTACAAGGTTGCGATTATCGCAAAGCTGTCCCGCTTTGAAAAGCTCAAAAAAGCACTGAACGGGCTCGGCGTCACAGGCATGACCGTAACACAGGTTATGGGCTGCGGCATCCAAAGAGGCGCCGGAGAATACTACCGCGGCGTGGAAATGGATGCGACGCTGCTGCCGAAGATCAAGATCGAGGTCGTAGTAAGCAAGATCCCGGTAGACCAGGTAATCGAAACGGCGAAAAAAGTACTGTATTCCGGGCGGATCGGAGACGGCAAGATCTTTGTATTTCAGGTCGCAAGAGTGGTGAAGGTGCGGACTGGAGAGGAGAACGCACAGGCGCTGCGGGATGTAGAGTAACGCAGCAAAATAAGAAAGCATTGCAGTATGCAGAACAGAAAGTTGAAATAAAACTAGATTTGGGAGACGGTGCAGCTAGGGATTTGGCTGCATCGTTTTTCTGTGTGCCGTGTAGCTGAAAAATGGAGTGACACGTTTGGAGGGGGGTGTTAAACTGATCGTGGACAGTGAAAATGGGACGCTGGAGAAAGGGGAGAGGGGGTGGCTTCCTGTTCCGATTCCAGAATGTAAGGAGCCCTAAGCATTCTGCGGTAAGCTGAGGCACCGTCCGGGCGCGGCACCTAGTTCGCCCTGGCGTTCCGCCAGCAGCTAAAGGTGCCGCTTGGCTTCGCCCCTATGTAATCGAGCAGAATGCTAAGGGCTCCTAACATTCTTCCAAAGTCACAGGAAGCCACCCCCTCTCCCCTTCCGCCGGCTGGTTTTCGCAAATGCTGCGAAAAGTGCCTTGCAGGAAGCCACCTCCTCTCCCCTTCCTCCGGCTGGTTTTCACAAGTGCTGCGAAAAGTGCCTTGCAGCAAGCCGCTGCCAGGATAAACGCAGCACTTTGAGCATCATTTTGCAGAACTCTCGAAAACCAGCCGGGAGAGGGGATGGGCACGTCCTGGCTGCGGCCTTGTAAGAAGGTTTAGAAGCCCTTAGCATTCTGCTGAGCAACCCAGGGGCGAAGCCAAGCGGCACCTTTAGCTGCTGGCGGAACGCCAGGGCGAACTAGGTGCCGCGCCCGGACGGTGCCTCAGCTTACCGCAGAATGCTTAGGGCTTCTTAACCTTCTGGAACGGACGCAGCCAGGACGTGCCCATCCCCTCTCCCAGCGTCCTCCTCAGAAAAGACACCAAATTGAGAAAAAAGCATCTCAGAATATTCTAAAACTTCCCGAAAAAGGATCTGCACTGCGTTTTCAGGGAAAGCTCGGGGAGAAGAGGAGATATCCCCGCAGGATCTTAGCAGCACAACTTTTTCAGAAAAAATGACATGATTGATTGCAAAAAGCGCGGCATATGTATATAATAAGAAAATGATCTTCTCACAAAGCGCGAACGAAAGCAGGATGGAAGGTCAATGAAAAATAAGAAAAACGAGGTTTACAATGGAAGATAAGAAATATTTGCATATGCAGCAGGACGTACAGGCAGAAGAAGCAGAAACAGAGGAGGAGCCGGAAAAAAAGAAGCGCTCGCTGCTGCGGGAATTGTTCAGCCTGATTGAGATCTTTGTCGTGGCGTTTTTGCTGGCGCAGCTTATGACACATTTTGTACTGATTAATGCGGAAGTGCCTTCAGAGTCAATGGAAAATATGATTGAGCCGGGCGACCGCCTGTTTGGGTTTCGGCTGGCGTATACGTTTGCGGAGCCAGATCGCTTTGACGTCGTGATTTTCCGTTATCCAGTCGATGAAACGCAAAACTATATCAAGCGCGTGATCGGGCTGCCGGGCGAGAAGGTAGAGATCCGGGATGGCAGGATCTACATCGATGATGCGGTGACGCCGTTAGAGGAGCCGTATTTGCCGGAGCAGTGGGTAGACGACAACGACGGCTATGTGTTTCAGGTGCCCTGGGGCTGTTATCTGATGCTGGGGGATAACCGCAATATTTCTTCCGACGCGAGATTTTGGGCAGGCAATGCGCTACAGGACGGCGTTGCGAAAAATGAAGAGGACGCGCAGCAGTACACCTACGTCAAAGCAGACCAGATTCTTGGGCGGGCGGTATTAAAGTATTATCCGCATTTTGAGTCGCTGCTGTCTTATTAACATGCTAAGGGGAATAGAAGGAGACAAGCCGATATGAAAAAGACAAACAGGCAGGAACAGAATCAGGAGCCGGAAAAAAAGCGCCCCTGGTGGAAAGAGCTGTTAAGCTACGTATGGATGATTGCATTTGCATGTGCGGCGGCGCTTGCCGTGAACCGGTATGTGCTGATTAATGCGGAAATACCGTCGGAATCGATGGAAAACCTGCTACAGATTGATGACCGGATTTTTGGCTGCAAGCTTTCGTACGTGTTTGGTGAGCCGAAACGGTATGACGTTGTGATGTTTCAGTATCCGGTCGACGAGGAGACGATTTATATTAAGCGTGTGATCGGGCTGCCGGGCGAAACCGTAGAGATCAAAGACGGCAGCATTTATATCGATGGGTCGGATACGCCGATAGAGGAAAACTATCTGCCGGAAGAATGGGTGGACGGGAATGACGGCTACTTTTTTGAAGTCCCCAAAGACCATTATTTGATGCTGGGAGATAACCGGAATATTTCCGAGGATGCCAGATACTGGGCGCAGTGTGCGCTGGATGCGAAAGTGGCGTCCAATCAGCAGGAAGCGCAGGCTTATACGTATGTGCATAAAGACAAGCTGATCGGGCGTGCGATTTTGAAGTATTATCCGAACTTTCATCTGTTTTTAAATATTTAGAAGGCTGGGTGTGCGATGCAGAAAAAGAAGGAAAAAAAGAACGAAAAAACAAACGTCATGCGCCTGCTTGACAAGCATAACATAGCCTATACCAGCCATTTTTATGATGCGGCAGAAGCGCTTGCAGGGCTTGAGGTAGCTGCGGTATTGGGGCAGAAGCCGGAGCAGGTATTTAAAACGCTGGTAACGGTTGGAAAATCCGGCGGGCATTATGTATTTGTCATCCCGGTGACGCAGGAGCTGAACCTGAAAAAGGCGGCGGAAGCGGTCGGAGAAAAAAAGATCGAGATGATCCGGGAAAAGGAGCTGCTGCCGCTGACCGGGTATGTGCATGGCGGCTGTTCACCGGTCGGGATGAAAAAAGCATTTCCGACAGTGATTGACGAAAGCAGCCTGAAACAGCCAGCAATCATGGTCAGCGGCGGCAGGATCGGCTGCCAGGTGGAAGTAGATTTAAAGGAGCTGGAAAAGGCGGTCGTATTTACGACAGCAGATCTTTGCGGGGTATAGTATTTATTTTTTGGGAGGAAAATGGTATGAAGAGAGTGGTTTCAAGTTTGCTTGCAGTGATCATGGTATTGTTATCCTGCCAGCAGGCGGTCATTGCAAGAGGTGCGGCTGCGCCGCCAGGACAGGTAAATGTAACGATTGTTTCAGCGCTTCGGCTGGAAGAGGATGTAGACTTTACCGTGGCGCTTACTGGAAAAGAGGAACGGGAGCTGACGTTGGAAAAAGACACAGGACAGCTCGTTCCATCCCAGGTGGGGACGGCGTTTGAAAACCTGCATGAAGGCGTTTATACGCTGACAGTGGAAGCCGGCGGGTTTGCGCGTTACGAGCAGGAGATCGAGGTGGGCAGCCAGGCTTACGGCATAAAGCTGATGACGGGAGACGTTGATTTAAGCGCGGCGCAGTCGGCGGCGCATCCGGGCGTGCTTCGGATCGGAGATGTCAACGGCGACGGCAGGATCGACGCCGAAGATCAAAAGCTGATTATGGATGCAATCGACGCAGCAGGCAGCGGCAGGCAGAATCTTACCCAGGATGAAACACGGGCGGATTTAAACCGCGACGGCAAGGTGGATTTGGCGGATCTTGAGTATTTTACAAAGAGCTATCAAAAAGAAGCGCTTACGCAGTCCACAGTAGAGGCCAGCGTTCCTTCATCGAAGATAACGGCGGCAGTTGGCAGCGGGACGAAACAAAAAGGCGACGTATCGGATCTGGTCAATAACAGCGGCAGGACGGTGCAGCTTGCTACCACGGATCAGCAGCCGATCTCAAAGGAGCATCCGGTTTCTGTAGATTTTACGTTTGACAGCAGCCAGATGGAAGGCATTGTATTGGAGACGGGCACACAATACCCGGTTCGTACCGCAGAAGTCATACTTACCGATATAAATGGCGAAGAAAGCGCGCCGATTCAGGCTGCCAGGGACGCGGCAAATGGTACGGGCGCGCTGCGCAGTCTGGATACAGGCAGCGCCGTAGCATCAATCAATGCAAACGGCACGATCTGTATTGATCTTGGAAAACAGGTAGCGGTGAAAAAAGTAACCTTCCGGGTGACCGGAATGGAAAAAGACAAGCACAGCCTGGCGGAAATATCCAAAGTCACCTTCCTGGGCGATATGGCAAGCCGTATCCCGGAGCCGGAGGCAGATATCCCGGAAAACGTCACAGCAGAAAACGGCAGTGCTTCATTTACGCTGAACTGGAACAAATGCAGCAATGTGACCGGATATGAAGTGTGCGTATGGGAAGATACCGAAGGAACTGGCGAGGCGAAAGAATATGTCAAGCAGGTGGCAGGCACGACATTGGCAGTTTCTTCCCTGGATGACAGCACCAAGATTGAAAACTACAAAAAGTACAAGGCAAAAGTGCGTTCTGTAAACGGCATGTGGCGCAGCGGATACAGCCAGGCCGTATCAGCGCAGCCAAAGCCTACGAAAAAGCCGGACGCGCCGGATTATGTAAAAGCATCCGGCCAGTACCGGTCCGTCAAGGTATCATGGAAGCAGATGAAAAATACCATGACGTATAACCTGTACTATAAAAAAGAAACAGAGACAGAATATAAAAAGATTGAACATATAAAAGAAAACAGCTATACCGTAGAAAACCTGGAAAACCTGACAAAATATTTGTTCTATGTCACAGGCGTCAACGAGCTTGGAGAAGGCGCTCCTTCTCTGACCGCGGCTGCGATGACAAAGGACATGTCCCTTGCCGCGGTGCCGCGCTACCGCCTGATCAATCAGGCAGAAAAAGGCTCCGTCAGCCCAAAGATCATCCGTGCGTCGCTGGTGAGCGGCGGTATGAAGGACAGCCCAAAGGATACCGAAGCGAAAACGGCATGGGGAAGCGTGGACAACAGCGCAAATTCCTACTATGAGATGGCGTCCTGGGACGGCGGCGGTTACAATCCGGTAGGCGGGCAGCTGGGCGGGCATGGGCTTGCCTATGAATTTGACCAGGCATACCGCATTAAGATGATCGCTTTGCAGGAGCCGATTGACCAGGATACCAATTATGGCTATGCAAAAATTAAGTATTGGGACGCAGACGGCCAGCCGGGATATTTGGGCAACGGCAATATCTCTGTCCTAAAGAAAGCCGATGCCGAAGGAAGGGTGTACTACATGCTTCGCTTTGACCGTGCGATTACGGCAAAGAAGATCCAGATCGGGCTTGCACGCAGCGTAGCTTCCGGCACAATCACGGTATCCGAGGTGTATTTTTATGACTATGACCCGGTGGAAGATGATATTATGGGGCTTTATACGGATGACCTGCATACCGTATTAAGAGACGATGTAACCCATGCTACGATCGACGCCCTGCGTGTACGCATCAATACAAAGGAACCGGAAAGCGGTGAGTACCATCCGTACCGGGACTTGCTGGAGCGTGAGCTAAAGACCGCAGAGGATATTTTAGATTCCAAGCTAAACGCCCCTGCGCATATTCACAGCGGCATTACGACAAAGGATGCCGCGCGCGGCTTTGGCGGGCTGAATGCCTGGCAGCCGCTTGGCGTTACAGCAGCCGCGGGAGAGGAGATTACGGTCTATGTCGGGCACGGCTACAAGCGCACCGGAGACAATACGAGCTTGCAGCTTGTCGCTACACAGTACCATGCGGAAGCCTCTTCCATGTTCCAGGTAGTCAAGACTCTTAAAATAGGAAGAAACGACATCGTGGTTCCAAAGCTCTGGAGCGGAGACTATGAGCTGGGCGGCGCGCTGTACGTACAGTATACCGGAAACGGCGGGCAAGACGATGATTACGCGGTACGTGTCAACGGCGGCGCGCAAGTGCCGGTGCTGGATCTGTATCATGTAACGGACCAGACAGAGCGCATGGCGCGGATCAGCAAATACCTTGCAGATCTGGGTGCTTATCAAAGCCAGATGCAGGCAAAGCACAGCGAAATGCATGAAGCATCCGCAAACCTGAATGTACATAAAGCATATGACGAAAAGAACTGTATCCTTGGGGCAACCGATATCCTGCTGGATACGATGATGCTGTCGCTTCCGGCGTCACAGGTAGTAAAAGGAACCAAGGGCAACGCGCAGATACTTTCACAGTCCATGGACGCGATGGAAGAGATGATGCATCTGTTTTACCAGCATAAAGGACTGAATAAAAATGCAAAAGAAGCGATCGACCAGATTCCAAAAGGGCACCAGAATATCCGTTACCAGAGGATGTTTGCGGGAGCGTTTATGTATGCGTCCGGCAATCACATCGGAATCGAGTACGGCTCGGCGGCTGGCATGGTAAGCGGAAAACCGGTACAAGCGGATGAAAACGGATACTGGAAAAACGGCCAGTATTTCGGCTGGGGCATCGCTCATGAGATCGGGCACTGCATCAACCAGGGCGCTTATTCCATTGCGGAAATTACAAACAATTATTTTTCGGTACTGGCGCAGGCAAAAGAAACAAACGACAGTGTACGTTTTAAATATTACAATGAAACAGACCCGACGAACACGGTATTTGCAAAAGTAACGTCTAATACAAAGGGGCGCGCATCGAACGTATTTACGCAGCTTGGGATGTACTGGCAGCTCCATTTGGCATATGATACAGGATACAATTACAAGACATATGACGATCATGAGCAGCAGCTGAAAAATCTGTTTTTTGCAAGGGTAGATTCTTATGCCAGAAAACCAGATCGGGCGCCAAAACCAGGCGGTGTGGCATTGGTATTGCCAGGAGATACCGATCAAAATCTGATGCGGCTTGCATGTGCGGCGGCTGAAAAAGATATTTTGGAGTTTTTTGAACGGTGGGGGATGACGCCGGATGCAGAGACCGTGAAATACGCGGGACAGTTTGCGAAGGAAACGCGCGCGATTTACTATGCAAATGATGAGGCACGTGCTTATCAGCTCACAAACAGCGGCAGCGCAGGAAAAAATGAAAATGCTTTGCAGGCAAGCAGAGAATATAAAGATGGCAATAAAAAAGGCAATCAGGTGGAACTTCATTTATCAGCACCTGGAATTGCAGTTGCGGACGATGTGCTTGGATATGAGATTATAAGATGTACCGTATCTGAGGATAAGAGTGAAGGATTGAAGTATGATGAAGAACTTGCAGGATTTCAAATGGGAAGCGGCAGCTCGGAAACGGTCTTTACAGACACCGTAGCGAACCTGAATAATCGTGCAGTTGTCTATAAAATCAGGCTGATTGACCAGTATTTGCATATCGTGGATGAGGAAACACTTGCTCCGATTAAGATCTGTCATGAGGATTTCCTGGACCGATCGGGCTGGACGATCCGTACGAACCAGATTGTGATACCAAAAGTAAGTGTACAGCCAAGTGAAGATACAGACGGCAGTATTTATGAACAAGGCGAAGCAGATGTTCCATGCGGCGCTGACGCTCAAAAGGAGCTTGAGAGAAGAGCATTTGAAAAAGAGCTGCGAAAGATGACTGACAACGATCCAACTACTTCTTTTACAGCGAATGTGGAAGAAGGCGGACAGGCGGAAATCATTCTGGAGTTTAACAAATCCCATGCGGTTACGGGATTTAAGTATACGGGAGCTTCGGCTCGTTATGATCTGTATGTGCGGGATATGAATGGCGGCTGGGAGAAGGCTGGAAGCTTTACTTCAAATGAAAGCGCAGATCAGGAAGGCGTTTATTTTGCAGGAAAAGCGGAAAATATCGCCAAGTATCAAACAACCGCTATCAAGCTTGTGATCCCGAACAAGACATCGGTATCGATTGCGGAACTGGATGTTCGGGGAATTTCAGGGGATAATGTAGAGTTTGAAGCTGCGTATGACGGACAGCCGGCAATCGGCATACTGGACAGTGACGTATCATATGGCGATCCAGAAGATAACCAGGTAATCTCAAAAGGGTCTCTCGTATTTGTTGGCTCGTATAAAGGAAATCCTGCTTATAATGTAGTAAGCCTTTACAAACAGGATGGAGAACGGATACTTGGTACAGATATCAATGGTGAGAAGGTAGCAAACCAGGTTATATTTGCAGAAGTGCCGAATACGGGTAAAATACAGGATGTGTCAGAAGGGATATGGGTTTATTGGATCGAGCCAGATAAGGGCGTTGATGCTGTATTAAAAGAATTGTCTGGAACGGAAATCCGGGCGGAATTATATCGTGTAGATGATCCATATACACTCGAAGGACAACGATATGTTAGCGATACATTGCCGTTAAAGCTGGGCGATATTCAAAACGGCCTGAAAGAGATTCATATAAATAAGCCACAGAGCTGAATAGCCTAGTCAAAATATACAACATACAAGGAGCGATCTAATGAAGAAAAAGATCACAGCAATCATCATCGTGTGTTCCCTTCTGCTCACCATCTTCCCGCTCCAGGCATTTGCCGCCGGGAATGAAGAGGACAACCTGATACTGGAAGCATCGGGAAATACGCTGATTGTGAAATTAAATCTGCCGAATGCAAAAGGAGAAAAGCTGTCCTCCGTACAGCTAAGGCTCAGCCTGGATACAGGCGCCTTCTCTGATTTTTATTTTGACGAGGCGGTAACGGGCAAAGCAAAGGTGTACGAGGCACATTACAGCCAGGACCGCAGACAGGTGGATCTGTATATCGCCGGGACAACCCCTCTGTTTGACGGCGACAGCCTTATCATCGGCAGCGTCCATGCCGAAGCAAACGGCAGTACTGCTTCTTCCGCGGAAGTGCTGGGCGGAAATGTCCTGGTGGTGCGCGGCTCCAAAACAGAAGATATGGAGCTGTCGGCATTGCAGGAGATTTCCCTGAAAGACAGCGGTTCAAACAGCGGCAATTTTGGCACCCAGGGAGGATACAATCCAGGGCAGCCTGTGCCGGGCGGAATCAAGCCAGCAACCCCAGAGGAGCCAGATACACCTCAGCAGCCGCAGGAACCAGAACCGCCCAACGAGGAGCCCGCAGAGGAACATGCCATCATTATGCCGCGTTTGTTAAAGGTGCAAAATGCAGCCGCAGGCGTTACCATAAAATGGTCAAAATCCTCCAACGCCGCAGGTTATTATGTCTACCGCAAGACCACTGGCGGACGCTGGAAACGGATAGCGGCAGTAGAGGGCAAGGCGAAAATAAGCTATACAGACAAGGCTGTCAAATCTAAAAACGGCAAGACCTATCTTTATACAGTAAAAGCTTATAACGGCAAAAAAACCAGCACTTACGACAAAGCCGGCATAAAAATCCGCCGCCTGACAGCACCCGCGCTTTCCAAGCCGGTGAGCAAAGCGGCAGCGAAGATGCTTGTGAAGTGGAAGCAGAATAAAAAGGCGGACGGATATCAGGTACAGTATGCGAGGTCTGCTGATTTTAAGAAGCAAAAGGGATCAAAGACGGTTAAGCCGGTGACAAAGACGTCGCAGACAGTGAACAAGCTGAAGCGCGGGAAAACGTATTATGTGCGTGTCCGGTGTTATAAAAAGGTGGGAGCGGCTACGTATTATAGTGCGTGGAGTGCGGCGAAAAAGGTGAAAATTAAGTAGGTGTGATTTAGAATCGGCTGAACGATAGGGGTGTCTTGCGGAGTGTTGATCAAGGTGATGCGTTTTGGAGATGGGAGGACGCCGGAGGAAGGGGAGCGGGGCTTGCTTCCTGTTCCGATTCCAGAATGTAAGGAGCCC
>CAMUPC010000066.1 GCA_947090545.1 uncultured Eubacterium sp.
GACGCCGCCAGGAAGTGCCAATCCCCTCTCCCGGCGTCCCTGTATGCGCAAAAATACAACACTTGACCGAAACCGCTGCCATTTTGATTCATTCACGTTAGCATATACCATACCGGAAGAAATTGACCAACCCGCCAATCCCCTCTCCCAGCGTCCTCCCCTTCTCATCCATCTCATCATCCTTCCATTTATTTATTGACAACATTCCCACGATTTGTTATATTAAATCTAGCAAAAATATACAGAAAATTTTACATGCAGTCCATTTTTATTCGTCAATTCACCTATCTCATGTAAAAAATCCAACAAAAAGGAGGCAATGTTATGTTATTCCAGACAACACCAGAACAAGAAGAGCTGCGGGCAAAAATCCGTGCCTTTGCCGAAGAGGAGATCAAGCCGATCGCTTTTTCGCTAGACCAGGAAAACCGTTTTCCTGACGAAGCGGTCAAAAAGCTCGGTGAAATGGGGCTGATGGGCATTCCATACCCGAAAGAGTACGGCGGGGCAGGACTGGACATTAACAGCTATGCGATCGCTGTAGAAGAGCTTTCCAGAGTAGACGGCGGTTCCGGCGTTATTTTGTCGGCACACGTATCGCTCGGCTCGTTCCCGATCTTTGCATTCGGCAATGAAGCACAGAAGCAGAAATACCTGGTTCCTCTTGCAAAAGGCGAAAAGATCGGCGCGTTCGGGCTGACCGAGCCAAATGCTGGCTCCGATGCCGGCGGTACGGAAACAACGGCATTTGACAAAGGCGACTACTATTTGTTAAACGGCGGCAAGATCTTTATTACCAATGCGCCAAAGGCTGATACATACGTCGTATTCGCGGTAACCACACCGGATATCGGCACCCGCGGCATCTCTGCTTTTATTGTGGAAAAAGGCTGGGATGGCTTTGAGTTCGGCGACCACTATGACAAGATGGGCATCCGCTCTTCTACAACCGCGGAGCTGATTTTCAACGATGTAAAAGTACCGAAAGAAAATCTGCTCGGCAAAGAAGGCGACGGTTTTAAGATCGCGATGGCGACACTGGACGGCGGGCGCATCGGCATTGCCGCACAAGCGCTTGGCATTGCCCAGGGCGCATTTGAGCAGGCGCTTGACTATGCCAAAGAGCGTATCCAGTTCGGCAAGCCGATTGCCGCTCAGCAGGGCATTTCCTTCAAGCTCGCGGATATGGCGACCAAGCTGCGCTGCGCGCGCTTTTTAGTATATTCGGCGGCGGAATTAAAAGAACACCACGATCCGTACGCAATGGAGGCTGCAATGGCTAAAATGTACGCTTCCGATATCGCGCTGGAGGTAACCAATGCAGCGCTTCAGATCTTTGGCGGTACCGGCTTCTTAAAGGGCATGGACGTAGAGAGAATGTACCGTGACGCAAAGATTACGACGATTTACGAAGGCACAAACGAGATCCAGCGCGTTGTTATCGCGGCAAACCTGATCGGGAAAATGCCAAAGGATTCTGGCGGTGGCAGCCGTTCTGCGGCGAAAAAGCCAGCTCCCATCACAGGCGTAAGAAAATGCCATATGTTCCGTGACGGCAGTGCCAGCGACAAGGTAAACGCGCTTGCAGAAGCACTGAAAAAAGACGGCCATGACTTTACGGTAGGCATTGCTGCCGATACCCCGATTGCCCAGGCTGAGCGTGTCGTTTCCGCCGGAAAAGGCATCGGCTCCAAAGAAAATATGAAGCTGATCGAAGATCTGGCGAAAGCAGCCGGCGCAGCGGTCGGTTCTTCCCGCCCAGTCGCTGAGACACTCAAATATGTGCCGCTCAGCCGCTATGTCGGCATGTCCGGGCAGAAATTTACCGGAAACTTATATATTGCGTGCGGAATCTCTGGCGCCACCCAGCATTTAAAGGGCATCAAGGACGCTTCTACGATCGTGGCGATCAATAAAAACGGCAACGCCCCGATCTTTAAAAACTGCGACTACGGCATTGTCGGCGATGTCAATGAAATACTGCCGCTTCTGACACAGGCACTGGATACCGGAGAAAAGCAGCCGGCTCCGCCTATGGTGAAAATGAAACGCCCGCCAGTTCCAAAGCCTGCGCCAATCGGCAAACGGTACGTATGCGGCGGCTGCGGCTACGAATATATCCCGGAAAACGGCGACGAGGACGCTGAGATCGCGCCTGGCACCCTGTTTGAAAAACTGCCGCAGGACTGGGTATGCCCGGAATGCGCAGAAGGCAAGGATCAGTTTATTGAAGCATAGAAAATAAGAAAGGAAAACCGATTTTATGTATTGTGTACGAAATATTACGAAGGACCTGTACTGGGTCGGAGCCAACGACCACCGGCTTCATTTATTTGAAAATATCCACCCGATCCCATACGGCGTAAGCTATAACGCTTACCTGCTTTTAGATACAGAAACCGTACTGTTTGACACCGTAGACTGGTCTGCGTGCCGCCAGCTACTGGAAAACCTCGACTATCTGCTTGACGGGCGCTCCTTAGACTGGCTGGTAGTCAACCATATGGAGCCTGACCACGGCGCCTGCGTAGAACAGATCCTTCTGCGTTACCCGCAGGTAAAGGTCATTTCCACCGAAAAAGCCTTTATGCTGATGCGTCAGTTTGGCTTCCATCCTGACCAGCACGAATGCGTCACTGTCGCAGAAGGCGATACCCACTGCTTCGGCAGCCACACGGTAACTTTCGTAGCCGCGCCGATGGTACACTGGCCGGAAGCTATGGTTACCTTTGACGTTACAAACGGCGTGCTCTTCTCCGCAGACGCCTTCGGCTCCTTTATCGCCCTGGACGGCAAGCTGTTTGCGGACGAGGTCAACTTTGACCGCGACTGGCTCGACGAAGCACGCAGATACCTTGTCAATATCGTAGGAAAATACGGCCCGCATATCCAGCTTTTATTAAAGAAAGCAGGCGGCATCGTCGACCAGATCAAATATATCTGCCCGCTCCACGGCCCGGTATGGCGCGAGGACTTCGGCTATTTTATTGACAAATACGACAAATGGAGCCGCTATGAGCCCGAAGAAAAAGGCGTTATGATCGCCTACGCTTCGATGTACGGCAACACAGAAGCCGCTGCACAGGCGCTTGCCAGCAAGCTGTGTGAAAAAGGCTGCACAAACGTAAAGGTACACGACGTATCCAATACCCACGTTTCCTATTTGATTTCCGACGCATTTAAGTACAGCCATATCGTACTGGCATCGGTTACCTACAACCTGGGCATCTATCCGGTTATGCACAATTTCCTGATGGATATGAAAGCGCTGAATATGCAAAACCGCACATTTGCACTGATTGAAAACGGCTCCTGGGCATGTAAGTCCGGCGACCTGATGCAGAAGTTTATCGATGAGGAATTAAAAAATATGACCGTCTTAAACGAACGGTTAAGCATCGCTTCTTCCATGGGCGCAGACAAGAATATCGAGCTGGATGCACTTGCTGACGCGATTATTGAATCTATGAAAGAATAGTGCAGGCTTGAAATCCAAGACTTAGAATACGAAACTTAGAATCTGAAGCTTAAAATCTAAGACTTAGAATCTGAGGCTTAAAATCTGAAACTTAGAGTTAAAAATCTGAATGAAAAAAGCAGGGATACAGGATCTTTAAATACCGCATGAAAAAATCCTGTATCCCTGCTGATTTTATTCTTTGATTCTGTCAATCTCTGTAAGATTTACGCCAGACGATGTGAGAATTACTTTTAGCATACTGTATCTTACTTTCATCGCTTGACAGACTTCGGAATCCTTCTCCGCTAAAAATATATAAGATTGTAATTACACAAATTCTTCTACGTTTTTCTGCATCATTTCTTTTTCTGCCATTTGATCCCCTCCCGGATTTATTTCCTTTATTTTATCAGATCAGGAAAGATTACAAGCATTTAAAAAAATGTTTTGCAGAATAAACGCTGGAGCATATTCCTCATTTTTGCGCATACAAGGACGCTGGGAGAAGGGATTGGCACGACCTGGCGGTGTCCGCTCCAGAAGGTTAAGAATCCCTAAGCATCCTGCGGTTACGCTATGACACCGTCCGGGCGCGGCACCTAGTTCGCCCTGGCTTCCGCCAGCAGCTAAAGGTGCCGCTTGGCTTCGCCCCTGCTTTTGTTCAGCAGGATGCTAAGGGCTTCTAAACCTTCTTCCAAAGCCGCCGCCAGGTCGTGCCAATCCCCTCTCCCGGCTGTTTATCGCAAATTCTGCAAAAAATAACGGCACTTTTGCACTAAAACCAGCCCCGCTCCCCTTTCTCCGGCTGGTTATCGCAAGCTCTACATGATAAATGGTGCTATATAAACGTTTTTCCATCCAGCCAAAATGAAATCCCCGCATAACCTGAGCGGTGCCATTACGACAAAAAATAAGAATCTGCCAAAATACACTTTGAACTGTGTACCGTTATTTGTTGCAGAACTTGCGATAACCAGCCGGGAGAGGGGATTGGCACGACCTGGCGGCGCCTTTGGAAGAAGGTTTAGAAGCCCTTAGCATCCTGCTGAACAAAAGCAGGGGCGAAGCCAAGCGGCACCTTTAGCTGCTGGCTGTAAGCCAGGGCGAACTAGGTGCCGCGCCCGGACGGTGCCACAGCTTCCCGCAGGATGCTTAGGGATTCTTAACCTTCTGGAACGGACGCCGCCAGGTCGTGCCAATCCCCTCTCCCGGCGTCCCTTCATGCGCAAAAATGCAACACTTAACCGATATCGTACCATTTCATCCAAGCGCTATATTTTTTTGCATAATCCCCAAAAACCTGCACATCCTATCCATATGAAAAAATTACAAAACTTTCTAGTCTGCGGACTGACAGGCTGGTGCATGGAAATATTATTCACTTCCACCGGAAGTATGTGCAGGCGCGACAGGCGCCTGATGGGGCAGACTTCCCTGTGGATGTTCCCGATCTACGGAATGGCAGCAGTAATCGCTCCAGTATCCCGCCATCTGACAAGCTGCCCCACACTCCTGCGCGGCGCGATCTACAGCGTCGGCATTTTTACCGGGGAATACGTCAGCGGCAGCTTTTTAAAAAAACATCAAATGTGCCCCTGGGATTACAGTAAGGCAAAAGCGAATATCAATGGGATTATCCGGCTGGACTATGCGCCGCTTTGGATGTTTGCAGGGCTGGCGTTTGAAAAAATACTAACGATTACAAATACCCGCTAAAACTCCAATGTTTCAATTTCCCATAATGCAGTAATATTCTCCTCCACAGGATAATGCCTAAAATTTCCTGTAACAAGCTTTGAACCACTG
This sequence comes from uncultured Eubacterium sp., assembly GCA_947090545.1. GTDB lineage: Bacteria > Bacillota > Clostridia > Lachnospirales > Lachnospiraceae > Eubacterium_J. The sequence continues at coordinate 5,267 of CAMUPC010000066.1, forward strand.
CAACGCGCAGTATCATAAAAAATCCGATCCTTCTCATCCAGTACTTTATTTATCGTTGGTTTCGGCTCAATCCAAATCGCATTATGCCGAAACCACGATAAAAATTTGCCATCTAACACATCAGAGAGAAATGTAAATGCGGCATGGTCTGGTGATAACAATGCAGAAATAATAATATTGGTGTCAATAACAACTTCCATAATCACCTTTCATTCCTATACCGACTTATTTCAGTATCGATTTCTTCCATTGTCATTGGATTTTCCTTCATATACTTATTGCGTGCACTTTTTAAGATATTAGAAGGCTTATCTGCAAGCCGTTCAACCAACGCTGCAATCATATTAAAATCTTCTACAGAAAGAGCCTGTATTTTTTCCGTTAACTGTGCTGCAACCATAAAAATCCTCCATTCATTTTCTTACTCCATTTTACGTAAATTGACAGCCTGCCATACATACCAGCCGCAATTTCTCCTGCCTTTACGATTCTATCATAACGCGCATTCAGCAAGGAATCAAGCAAAATTTAACCAAAGACTGCCCCGCAGCTACCACAGCACCCGCAGGACAGTCCCCTATTTTCATACTACTATTTTTTATTCTTCTTTTTCGCCGAAGCAAATACTGCCTGCAACACAATAAAGAAGCAAAGCAGTGCGGACAGCGTAATGCGTACCCACCAGCTCGACAAAGTCCCCTGTGTCGTAATCAGGCTTGTAATCGTCCCTTTGATCAGTACGCCGAACAGTGTCCCGGCAACAGTGCCGACACCGCCGCTTAGCAGCGTCCCTCCGATTACGGCTGAGGAGATCGCATCCATCTCCAGCCCCTTTGCCTGCTCCACAAACCCGGCACAGCTATTTAAGCAGAACAAAAACCCGCCGAGCCCGGCTAAAAAACCGTCCAGTACATACGCCTGCATTTTCGTCCGTCTGACATTTAAGCCCATCATAACCGCGCTCTGCTGGTTGCCGCCGATGGCATACAGCTTTCGTCCAAATTTGGAGTATTTAAGCATAACCGATATTACGATTACGACGACTAACGCAATCACTACGGTCGGATAGATATACGCCGCGATAAACCTGCCCTTTTTGTTGACGGAGCCGAAAGGCATATTGATCCGGTAGTTTGCCCATGATAAAAACAGCTCATTTTTAATCGAGATCATCTCGGTGCTGACCATTGCCGTCATGCCGCGCCCGAAGAACATGCCGGCAAGCGTTACGATAAACGGCTGGATCTCTAAGTATGTCACAAGGTATCCCTGTACGACACCGAAGCAGATGCCGATAATCAGGGAGAAGCAGACAGCCGCCCATGCGCTCATGCCTTTATTTTCCATAACGTACGCAGACACCATGCAGACAAGTGCCGTGACTGAGCCGACCGAAATATCGATACCGCCGGTAATCATCACGAGCGTCATGCCGCATCCGATCACGACCAGCCCGGCATTAGAAATAAACAGGTTTAAAAACATCTGCGGCTTCGCAAAGCCCTGTGCGCTGAATACGATCATGCCTGCGATATACATCACGGCAAATAACCCAATTGTAATAAGAAGCAAAAATGTATTGCTGTTGATCTTTTTCTTTTCCATGCAAAACGACCACCTTCCGCTTAGATTGTTGAAGCCCGCCTTGCCTTGGCATTGGCAAGGTACTTTTTAAACACCGGGCTTTGGAGTACGACGATGATAACGACTACGACTGCCTTATAGACTGGAAGCCTGTCGGATGATACGCTCATCGCGTACAGTGTCGTCGTCAGTGCCTGGATCGTATAAGCGCCGATCACAGAACCCATCAGGCTGAACTTGCCGCCGCCCAGCGCATTGCCGCCCAGCGCGACCGCAAGGATCGCATCCATCTCCAGATTTAACCCGATATTGTTGGCGTCCGCAGAGTAAATGCGGCTGGACGCTACGATGCCCGCGATGCCTGCAAGCACGCCGCAGATCACATATGTTAAAAACTTAATCATCGTAGAATTTAATCCAACCAGGCGGGAGGCAGAACCGTTTATGCCTACGCTTTCGATATATAAGCCAAGCGCTGTTTTTTTCAAAATCAGATTGACGATAACGACCATAATAACTGCAAAAAAGATCGGCGTCGGTATCGGGCATCCGCCAATATATCCTCCCATAATCTTATAAGATTCCACACGTACATAGGTCGTCTGTCCATTCGTAACAAGCTGTGCGACCCCGCGCCCTGCTGTAAACAAAATAAGCGTTGCGACCATCGGCTGGATGCCCAGCTTTGCTACTAAAAAGCCGTTAAACGCTCCGCACAGGGCGGCTGCGCCAAGTGCCGCAAGCACAGCAAATACAAACGGATTGGCAAATGCATCCGCTGTCACTTCCCCGCCTGTTAAAATCTGGCAGCATACCGCAGCCGCCACTGCCATCACTGCACCGACGCTGATGTCCTGCCCGCCGGAAGCGGCTGTGACAAGCGTCATGCCGATGGCAAGGATCACAAGCTCCGACGCACGGTTGATAACGTCAATAATATATCCGTTCAAAACACCATTCGTAACCGATACTTTAAAAAAGTCCGGCGTTTTGATCAGGTTCGCCAAAAGTACGACAACCAGGCATACTATCGGCAGGAACAGGCGTTTTTTCGTCAGCTCCTTAAAATCAAATCCTGTTTTCGTATTTTCCTTTGCCATAACTATTTTTCACCTCCGGCAATCGTCTGCATGATTTTCTCCTGCGTTAAGTCCTCGCCTTCGATCTCCCCGACCTTCCTGCCGTCGCGCAGCACAGCCATCCGCGAGCAGGTACGCAGCATTTCTTCTACCTCTGAGGAAATAAATGTAATCGATTTTCCTTCGTCTGCAAGCTGCAACACAAGCTTTTGAATCTCGGTCTTTGTCCCGATATCGATCCCCCTGGTTGGCTCGTCTAAGATCAAATAGTCCGGGTTGGTCAAAAGCCAGCGCCCGATAATAACCTTCTGCTGGTTGCCGCCGGATAAGCTCTTAATCGGCGTTTCCCTGCTTGCTGTCTTTACCTGAAGCACCTTGATATACTGGTCTGCAAAATCCTCCATTTCCTTGCGGCTTAGCGGCTTGAACATCCCGCGCTTTGCCTGTAGTGCGATAATGATATTTTCCCGGACAGACAGGTCGGCAAGAATGCCGTCCTTTTTCCGGTCCTCCGGCAGATATGCCATGCCCGCCATCATCGCATCCAGCGGTGTATTTATCTTGACTTCTTTTCCTTTCACCTTTAACGTACCGCAATCCGCTTTGTCGGCACCATATACCGCACGCACCAGCTCCGAACGCCCGGAACCCAGCAGCCCGGTCAAGCCAACGACCTCTCCGGCATGAAACGTCATATCAAACGGCCGGATCGTCCCCTGGTGCCCGATGCCTTTTGCCTCTACAACCGGCTCTGTGCTGCCCGCCTGCATTTTTCTGCCGCTCTTGATATCGGCAAGGTCGTCAAAGTCCTTGCCCATCATCTTTGCTACGAGCATCACGCGCGGCAGCTTTTCCGTCTCAAACTCACCGACCAATTCCCCGTTGCGGAACACGGTAATACGGTCACAGATTTCATAGACCTGCTCCAGAAAATGGGTCACAAAGACAATGCCGACGCCTTCGTTTTTTAAGCGGCGCATCAGGACAAACAGCTTTTCTACCTCGTTGTCGTCCAGGGAAGAAGTCGGCTCATCCAAAATCAGCACCTTGCACTTCATATCGACCGCGCGTGCAATCGCGATCATCTGCTGGATCGCAATCGAGCACTCGTCCAGCATTGTCGTTGGCGCCACTGCAATATCCAGGTTTTTTAACAGCTCCTTTGACTTTTGGTTCATTGTTTTCCAGTCGATCATGCCAAGCCTGCGCGGTTCCCGCCCGATAAACAGATTTTCCGCCACGGTCAGGTTCGGGCACAGGTTGACCTCCTGGTACACGGTGCTGATGCCGTTTTCCTGTGCTTCCTGCGGAGAATGGTTAATAATCGGCGCGTCGCTTCCGTCCATGCGGATCTGCCCTGTTTCAAATTCATGCACGCCCGTAAGCACCTTGATCAAGGTCGACTTTCCTGCACCGTTTTCTCCCATCAGCGCATGGACTTCGCCCTTTCGCAGTGTAAAATCCACATGCGACAATGCCTTGACGCCAGGAAACGTCTTGCTTAAGTCCCTTACCGCCAATACTACATTTTGCTCCATACCTTTCACCTGCTTTCCGAACAAATGTTCTGTATTTTTGCGCGCAGAAAACACGCGATACAGTTTTAACGTTTTCTCTATACTATACCGCGTGCCCCTCCTGCCTTATGTATTTACCAGTACCAATGCCCGTACTGATTAATATGCACGTGCGTCAATGACTTCCTGTGTAACTGTCGTTACCGGATATTCTGTCTCGTTTCCTTCCGCATCCTTAACCTTGATCGAAGGCACGTCGCCTGTGCCTGCAAAGATTTCCTCATCTACGAACTGCTGCTTTTCTACTACCTCGCCTGCTTCCAGCTTTTTGATGATTTCCTCTACACGAGGCCCATGCAGCGGGTTACACTCCGTATTGCAGATAATCTTGCCGTCCAGCACATCTTTTAAGCCCGCGTTTGTAGAGTCAAACGACATAATCAGGATATCCTTGCCAATCTCTTTGCCAACGGTCTTTCCTGCCTGTACAATCGCGTCAATCGCGCCAAACGCTTCGTTATCATTCTCACAGTATACGACATCGATATCGTCATACTGTTTTAACAGGGATTCCATAACCTCCTGCCCTTTTGCCTGTGTAAACTCACCGCTCTGTGCTTCTAACAGTGTCCAGTTGCCGTGTGCCTCAATCGCCTCATTTAAGCCTGCGGTACGCCCGATCTGTGCCGATGCGCCGATGTTGCCCTGGATATCGATAATGTTAAGCTGCTCTTCGCCCTTGCCCGTCGCTTGTGCATAAGCATCCAGCCATGCACACGCCTTCTCGCCTTCGAGCTGGAAGTTGGAGCCTACCCATGCGGTATACAGCTCATCCTTGGAAATATTGACCATACGGTCTACGATAATGACAGGGATGCCTGCGTCATATGCTTCCTGAAGAACCGTATCCCATCCTGTTTCTGTAACAGGCGCCAGTACGATATAGTCGACCTCCTGCTGGATAAAGTTGCGGATAGCCGCGATCTGGTTTTCCTGTTTTTGCTGTGCATCGTCAAAAATCAGCTCATAGCCGTTTGCTTCCGAAAACGTCTCCTTCATCGACGCCGAATTTGCCGTTCTCCAGTCAGACTCAGCACCTACCTGTGAAAAGCCTACTGTAATCAAACCGCCTTCACCGCCGCCTGTTCCGTCATCGCCGCCCGCTGTATCGTCTGTGCCTGCCGCGTCATCGCCGCCCGCTGCGTCATCCGCACCTGCCGCACCGTCTGTGCCCGCCGCGTTATCGGATGATGCTCCGCTGCCGCCGCACGCCGCCATAGAAACTGCCATACACGCTGCTAAAAATATAGCTGCCATTTTCCTTTTCATATTTAAAATCCTCCTTTTTTCAAGCCGCCGGCTTGTTTTGTTGTTATCATTTATTATAGATAAATTTTCTAAAAATTCCATAAAGAATCTTCGCTGTTTTGTTTATTTTTTTACGTTTCTTCTGAGAAAAGTTCGATTTTTTATGATTTTTGTTCAATTTTCTCCGCTTTATCCTGCTGCATTGTACTTTTTTCCAAAAAAGGGATACGGATCTCCACACAGGTTCCCTTGCCATACTCCGAACAGACACTCATCCCATACGGCTCCCCATAGCACAGCCGCAGCCGCTCCTGTACGGCAGACATCCCAAACCCGACACGCTGCCTGCTGTTTAACGCTTCCTTAAGCTCCCTAAGCCGTTCGGCGGAAATGCCGATGCCGTTATCGCGCACCTGGATCACGACGGTATCCCCTTCCCTGCTGCACTGTATCCAGATCTTGCTCTTGCCCCGCTTTTCCTTGACGCCGTGATACAGCGCATTTTCCGCCAGAGGCTGCAAGGTCAGCTTGGGCAGGCAGGCTCCAAAAAGCTCCTTAGGCAGCACGATCTCAAAGTCCAGGATATCCCGGTAGCGCACCTGCTGGATATCCAGATAGCTGCGCGTATGGGTAACCTCTTCCTGCAACGATATGATATCCTCCCCTTTGGAAAGCATCGTGCGGAAAAAAACAGACAAATCCCCAAGCATCTTCACCGCTTCGTCATTCATCCCGCATTCTACAAGCCATACGATAGTATCGAGCGTATTGTATAAAAAATGCGGGTTAATCTGCGCCTGCAAAAGCTGAAGCTCCATCTTATGGTGCAGCATTTCCTCCCGCTTGACATTTTCCAGCAGCAGGCTGATGCGCTCCGCCATCCTGCGAATCCCTGCGTCCAGTCCTGCGATCTCGTAATCATAAGCTTCCACAGCATCCACCTGAAACTGCCCTTCCCCGATTTTTCTGACATTTTCACACAGCCTGCTGACAGGCTGTGTGATTCCCTTGGAAAAAGAAAACGAGCGCTGCAAGACCGTCACGACAACGACAAACATCACACCGCCGATGCAGAGCATCGCAGCCGTAATGCTTCTCATCATCTCCGCGCCCAGCTTTGAGAGATACCCCGCTTCATAATAAATATAGTCCAGCATCTTGCCTCGTATCAAATTGGTCAGCACATAGATATTGTTCTCAAGCTGCACCTGGCGGCTGTCATAGTCCTCGGTCTGCTCCAGCATATACATCCGCGACTTTAAGTTTTCACAATAATCAAGGACATGCAAAAGCGCCTGGCGGCTTTCCTTATAGCTTGTCGTCGCCTTTAGGGACCTTGCAATGGCAATCGCTTCGTCGACATCCTCAACCGGAAGCTCCTCCTGCTGCCTGCTTGAAACCGAATAATGGTACATCTTCAAGTCTATATTTTCCTTAAAATCCAGGTTAAAACTGCTGCTGATCGTAACATTGCGCGTAATCCCACGGTACTGGCTGGCATAATACGCAAACACGCCAAGTGCCGCAACCATACAGGCAACCAGCGGAATCGCAAGGCTTAAAATAATATACCGCAGCTTCCGGTGCAGGCTCATATTTTTATCCACGCCGCAAAACAGTCTGTTCATCTTCTATCCATCCTTTCGGTTCAAAGACGTATTGCGGTATACGCTCGGCGTACAGCCCTGCGTCTTTTTAAATAAGTAACTAAAATAATGCGCATCCTTATACCCGACTTCCAGCGCGATCTCGCCGGAACGCTTATCCGTACACCGCAAAAGCTCCTTTGCCCTGCTCATCCGAAGCCCGGTTAAATACTCGATAAACGTCTGCTTCATCTCCTGTGAAAACAGTGCGCTGAAATGGTTGGCGCTGACGTTTGCCGCACATGCCACTTTATTCAAGTTCATGGACTCGTCCATATAGTTTTCCTCCAGAAACTGCACAGCCGTCTGGATCAGCGTCTTATATTTCCCCTTCGTGCTCTCTTCCCGCACCGCAATCGCCCGCGCAAGCATCTGCGCCACTGCTTCCCGCATCCTCTCCAGGCTTCCCGGCTGTTCGACCGAAAGGTCAGAAAGCTGCTCCTGAAACCGCATTTTGTCAAAGCCAAGCCCCTGCACAAACGAAATCACACAAAAATAGACGTTCAGCAAAATATACTGGCAAAACATCTGCGAATGCAGCGCGTCCTCCCCGATCAGGCAAAAATAATTGCTGACAAACCCTTCCACCTCTTCCGGGAGCGCCTGGCGTAAAAAATTACGTATCATGTCCGGGTTGACCGCATCCGTATCGATCGCACGCAGGTCTACATCGGAACGCTCCTTTCTTGCGCCGGCATCCCTGCCCTGAATCACATGGGAATAGCCCACATAGCGCAGCGCGAACGTTTTCATCGCTTCCTGGTAGCACTGCGGCACCAGGCTCAGCCGGTCTACCGCACCCGCATGGCAGATAAACCATTCCATCCGGTTTTTTTCCAGCTCAAACATCCGCGCCAGCTCGTCCATACAATCCCTCGTCCGTTCCTCAATCCGCTCCTTTGACGCCTTTACAAGCACCGCATAGCTGAACATCTGGTTGCGGAACAGCAGGTAATCCGCATCCTTTTGGATCATGGCATCGATAGACGTCAGCAGCTCTCCCATCTCCGGCGTATAGACGTCTACAACTTCCCGCTTCTTTTCCCCGGATTCTACTGAAAATAAAATCAAATTATAGCATTCTGACAAAATATCGATTCCAAGCTGTTCCGCCCTTTCATAAATATCGGCAAGCTTCGATTTGCCCGAGACGAGCATCTCAAAAAAATCCCTGCGCGTATTTTTTTCATATTCCCGAATGTCCTTTTGAAACTTTTCATAATAATCCTTTTGTTCGACTTCCTTTTCATATTTTTCGCGTATCTTTTCCAGCACCTCAATAAACGCGGACTTTGTCACAGGCTTTAGCAAATACTGCTCGACGCCGAGCGAGATCGCCTGCCTCGCATATTCAAAGTCGTCATAGCCGCTGACAATAATAATCTTTGTATCCGGCAGCTCCTTTAACACGAGCCTGCTTAGCTCCAGCCCGTCCATAAACGGCATCTTGATATCGGTAATCAGCACATCCGGGCGGATACTGCGGATCGCCGGAAGCGCCATCTCCCCGTCCTTTGCCTCCCCCGCAAACGTAAAGCCGTATTCCTCCCATGGGATCATTTTGTGGATCGCTTCGCGGATAATAATCTCGTCCTCTACTAAAAATATTTTTATCATAAGCCTGTGCCCCTTTTCTGTTTCTGTCAATTCCCTTCCGCACGATTATAGCACACATGCACGTGCGCTTCTACTATTCCGTTTTAAATTTTGCCTTCCCTAAAGCAGCCCCTCTCCCCTCCCTCCAGCGTCCCAACTCAAATCCCCGCACAAAAAATTCAGACTATTCCCCCAAAAACTCATTTTATTCAGTCTTGAAATTTCTCCTCCTTTATTATATGATTGTAAAAATGCTCCTAAATAGAAAAACCAACAGCAAGGAGGACAACCTATGAAGCACTTACTTAACCCATTGGATTTTTCTGTATCCGAACTGGACGATCTGCTGCGGCTTGCCAATGCCATTGAAAAAAATCCTGAAAAATATGCGCACGCCTGCGACGGCAAAAAGCTCGCCACCTGCTTTTATGAGCCAAGCACAAGGACAAGGCTCAGCTTTGAAGCCGCGATGCTCAACTTAGGCGGCAGCGTGATCGGCTTTGCCAGCAGCGACAACAGCTCCGCCGCAAAGGGGGAAAGCGTATCCGATACGATCCGTGTCATTTCCTGTTATGCCGACATCTGTGCGATCCGCCATCCAAAAGAGGGCGCGGCACTCGTTGCCAGCAGCCGCTCTTCAATTCCAGTCATCAATGCAGGCGACGGAGGCCACCAGCATCCGACGCAGACACTGACGGATTTATTAACGATCTATTCTCTGAAAGGCCATTTAGGCCATTTAAAAGTCGGCTTGTGCGGCGACCTGAAATTTGGCCGTACCGTCCATTCCCTTATCAATGCCCTGATCCGTTATCCTTCCATTGAATTTGTGCTGATATCACCGGAAGAGCTGCGCGTGCCTGGCTATATCCGGGAAGATGTATTGGACGCCAACCACATCCCATACAAAGAAGTAGAACGCTTAGAGGACGCTATGGCGCAGCTTGACCTGCTGTATATGACACGCGTACAAAAAGAACGCTTCTTTAACGAAGAGGACTACATCCGCATGAAGGATTTTTATATCTTAGACAAGGCAAAGATGAAGCTCGCCCCAAAGGATATGCTAGTGCTCCATCCGCTCCCGCGTGTCAACGAAATATCTGTGGAAGTCGACGACGACCCAAGAGCCGTCTATTTCAAACAGGCACAATACGGCGTCTATGTCCGCATGGCGCTGATTCTGACACTGCTTGACATCCATGTAAACTAGGCGTTTGGAAGGAGGAACAAAAATGCTTAATATCAGCGGAATCCACGAAGGCTTTGTATTAGACCATATCCAGGCTGGCATGAGCTTTCAGATCTATCACGACCTAAAGCTCGACCGCCTGGACTGCTGCGTGGCGATTATCAAAAACGCAAGAAGCAATAAAATGGGAAAAAAAGACATTATAAAAGTCGAATGCCCGATCGACGCCCTGGATCTTGAGATCCTCGGATTTATCGACCACAACATCACCGTAAACATTATTAAAAATGAAAAAATCGTAGAAAAGCGGGAGCTGTCCCTTCCAAAAGAAGTGAAAAATGTAATCCGCTGCAAAAACCCTCGCTGCATCACCTCGATCGAACAGGAATTAGACCAGATTTTTGTGCTGACGGATACCGAAAAGCAAGTATACCGGTGCAAATACTGCGAGACGAAGTTTAAGGGACGGCGCAAGCTTATGAGCTTGAAATAAGCGTCGATCCATCGATTGTACAAAAAAGACAGGACAAAATGCCCTGTCTTTTTACTTTGCTTCGTTTTTTAACCATTCCAGCCTTTTCCTTCCTTTCTATATTTTATTTTCCAATATGATTGACTTTTTACCTACAGTATGTTAATATAATTATACCTACAATGCGTTAACTAAGAAAGGAGGCAATCATGACACAAATTTCCGAATCAGAACTTATCCTTATGAAAATCATCTGGAAAAACGGCGGGACTGCATTATTTTCCCATATTATGCAGGAGCTCGAACAAGAGCACAACGAATGGAAAAACAACACCGTTCTCACGCTCCTGTCCCGCCTGAGTGCCAAAAATTACTTAAAAACAAAAAAGATCGGCAGGCGCAACGAATACATCGCTGTAATAAGCGAGCAGGAATACCATGCCGTACAGACACACCAGTTTTTGGACAAGGTGTACGAAGGCAATGTGAAAAACCTGGTAGCAACCCTGCTGCGCCAGGACATCCTGACCGAACAGGAATTGACAGAAATCGAAGCATTTTGGAAAGAGGAAAAAAAAGAAAATTATGAATGAATGGATTACCCAACTGTTTTCACTCTCCCTGTCGGGCAGCCTGCTCGTTCTGCTGCTTCTGCTTTTAAAAAAGCTGTATCAGAACCGCCTGAGCAAATGCTGGCAGTATTATATTTTACTTGCAGCAGCACTGCGGTTTTTACTCCCATTTGCACCAGACGCTGCACTTGCCGCGGCACTGCTGCAAACACCTCAACTTCACTCCATGCTGTCAATACCTGATACTGGCTCTACCCAAGCGCAGCCCTCCTCCCAGCAATCGGAGACAGAAGCTTTCCAACCAGCATACAACAGTCCGCAACCAACAGATCGAAAGAAAGCGAACCAACCATCCGCTTCCACAAATCAAAAGGCAGCGAACCAACCATCTGGTTCTGCCGCTTTATTTACAGCTTCGGAAGGCATAATTCCAACCGCAGATTTTGGAAATATGTCCTTCATCCTGTTTTTCCTCTGGCTGGCTCCTGCACTCACATTGCTTGTAAAAAAAATAACGTCCTACCACAGTTTTGTCCGCTTCCTAAAAACAGCAGGCACCGCGGTAGATGAGATCAGCATACTGAACCTGCTCGCTTCCTGTGAAGAAGCCTGCAACGTAAAAGCGCCCGCTGAATTATACTACAGCCCGCACCTTACATCCCCTGTCCTAACCGGATTTTTCCACCCGTGCATTACGATACCGGAAAAAAACCTTCCCGTGCAGGAGCTGTCCATGATCTTCACGCACGAGCTGTATCATTACAAGCGGCGAGATCTGTTTTATAAATGGCTGATCCAGGCAGTTGTCTGTATCCACTGGTTTAACCCATTCGTATACCTTCTGGAACGGGAAGTAAACCATGCCTGCGAGCTTTCCTGTGATGAAGCCGTCATCCACTCCTTACCGCCAGAAGGAAAAAAAGCTTACGGCGATATGCTGCTGTCCTGCACAAAGGCAGCGCTGTTTCCAAAAAACTCCGTAACTTCCCTCACCCTGGCACAAGATGCCAAACTATTAAAAGAAAGGCTAGGTGCAATTATGAGATTTCAGCAACCTTCCAAAAAAACAAAGCTGGCAGCCGCGGCGCTTACCGCCGGAATCTGCATAGGCTCCGCAGCGATCGGCGCATACGCCACGCCAGCACGCCCAATCCAGGCACAAAACGAGGAACTTCCTGTACAGGCAGCACAAGACGTTTCCAGCTATCAAAAGCTATTGGCGCTTCGCACCGATTCCTACCAAAACCAAACCGTCCGTCAGTTCCGCGATCATGCCACGGACAGGCTGGATACACCGCAGGGAACCGCCCTGCTCGAACAGGCGCTCCAGGATGAGGCGCTCCGCCTGCACCGCCTGGACAACGAGGATGCCTTTTTCCTGCGCAACACCCTGATGCTTGCCACCGGTTCCTGGAAAAAGGCAGCGCTGGAAGCGGTTGGCGTCGAACGCCCGCTGAAAAACGGGCAGCTTGCCGAGCTGGATTTTAAGGCATCGATCAAGCTGAACAACCCGGATATCAAAGTATCCGAATATGAAGCCGCCTACCGCGGGCTTGCCGATACAGCAAACGCTTACTTAATGTCCAAAACAGACGCCGAGCTTTCCGACGTATCCAGCAGCTCAGTCAGCAAGCTGTCCGAAGAAGCTTTTGCCGCATTCAAAAAATACGCCAAAAACGTCAACAAAAAAGGAAACCTAACCATAAAAATCTACATGTGCATTTATTCCGCGGAAGGCACGGCACACTACGAGCTGCCAGAGGACATCCAAAAAGTGCTGACATTAAAAGTCAACGGCTATCAGGAATACACACTGCAACAATTTTTAGGCTATATCACCGAACGATACGAAGCAGACCCGTCTTTATGGAACGCGAGACAGCGCTTATGGGAAGCGCTGGACGAGGAAGCGAAAAAACACCTTTCCAAAGAGGACGCTCAATTCCTGACAACGACACTGCCTTGTACCGAGAGCGAATCCACCTATCCGGGCGACCGCGTGGCAGACATTCCTCCAGACTTTTCCGGCAGATATACGCTTCCCTATCCAAAGCATGGCACGCAGATCAGCTTTGAATGGACGGTACAGTATAAGGCAAACGGCCAGTCACTGACGGTCGGGGAAAGAGACCGCCTGATTTTTCGTGTGCAGGACGGAATGGACACATTCATCAAAAACACCTGGGAATCGGCTGATATCGGATCTATGGGCTATCTGAAAAAAATGCGCAGGCGCCTGGATGAGCTTGTCAAGGAAAACAGCGTGCCTGGGTTTGGCATGACGGTCTTTCACTGCTTAAGCGACGGGAAATCTGCGTAAACCAGACGATTACCCGTAACAGCATCCGGCACAGTGCCTGCTTTTTGCAACTGGAGGGACGCTGGGAGAGGGGATGGGCACGCCCTGGCTGCGTCCGTTCCAGAAGGTTAAGAATCCCTAAGCATCCTGCGTTTACGCTGTGGCACCGTCCGGGCGCGGCACCTAGTTCG
>CAMUPC010000067.1 GCA_947090545.1 uncultured Eubacterium sp.
GCTGGCTGAAAGCCAGGGCGAACTAGGTGCCGCGCCCGGACGGTGCCACAGCGTACCGCAGGATGCTTAGGGCTTCTTAACCTTCTGGAGCGGGCGCAGCCAGGGCGTGCCAATCCCCTCTCGCAGCGTCCCTCCCGCAACACCCCCTACAAAATCCTACGCACCGCCTGCTGCACATTCTCCACCCCAATCAGCTCAATCCCCTCCGTCTGCATATTAGCATCCATAGACACCTTCGGCAGAATACACGTCGTAAATCCCAGCTTGCGCGCCTCCAAAATCCGCTGCTTCGCCATATTCACCGCACGCACCTCTCCGCTTAATCCGACCTCTCCAAAACAGATCGTCTTTTCGTCAATGCAGCGCTCCTTATAACTGGAAAGAATCGCCAGCACAATCCCAAGGTCCAGCGCCGGCTCGTTCATCTTGATGCCGCCTGCGATATTGACGTATGCGTCGCATTCGCAAAGGCGCAGGTTCAGCCTTTTCTCCAGTACTGCCATTAACAGGTTGACACGGTTCGTATCTGTCCCCGCAGCCGTGCGCCTTGGAATGCCAAAGCTGCTGCGGCAGACCAGTGCCTGTACTTCTAATAGAATCGGGCGTGTGCCTTCGATTGAGCACGCCACAACAGAGCCGGAAGCGTCCTTTGGCTTCCCGCTCAGCATAAATTCGGATGGATTTTCCACTTCTGCAAGCCCCTGCTCGCGCATTTCAAACACACCGATCTCGTTCGTTGAGCCAAACCGGTTTTTGACGCCGCGTAAAATCCGGTACGCGGCATGACGGTCGCCTTCAAAATAAAGCACCGTATCGACCATATGCTCCAGCACGCGCGGCCCGGCAACAACGCCCTCTTTTGTTACATGCCCGACAAGGAAGATTGTAATGCCAAGCCCTTTGGCAAGCTGCATAAAAGCGCCGGTCGCCTCCCGTACCTGCGACACGCTGCCTGGGGAGGATGAGATATGTTCGCTGTACATCGTCTGGATCGAATCAATAATGACTGCCTGAGGCTTTTCCCTTCGCAGCACCCCGTCAATGACTTCCAGGTTTGTCTCGCAAAGCAGCGTCAGGCTGTCCGTAAACTGCCCGATCCTCTGTGCACGGATTTTAATTTGCTGTAGAGATTCTTCTCCCGATATGTACAGCACCCGGATACGCTGCGCGCTTAGCTTCTGGCATACCTGCAACAGAAGGGTAGACTTGCCGATGCCTGGATCGCCGCCGACCAGCACAAGGGAGGCGGGGACAATCCCGCCTCCAAGCACGCGGTCGAGCTCCGGGAAGCCGCTTGTAAAGCGTTCTTCCCGCTGTAACGTAATGTCACCAAGTACGACCGGGCTTGCTGACTGTATGATCTTTTGTGCCGATGTGCTTTTTTTCGGCGCCACCGGCTCTTCCACAAACGTATTCCACTGCCTGCATCCCGGGCACTGCCCCAGCCATTTTGCTGATTCGTACCCGCATTCCTGGCAGAAATACATCGTCTTTGCCTTTGCCATACTTATTTCTTCACGATCCTTACAGCCGTCTGGCTGTCCGCACCGAGCTCGACGCTTAAGGTCAGCTTGCCGCCCAGGTTGGTTTTCATCGTTCCTGCATTCTCATCGTTGATGAATACCTCGTATTCTGTAGAATCTGCAAGCCCCAGTGTAATTTCCGCATCCTCAGGCCCCTCTACCTGGAAGGAAACTTCATTTTCCGTAAAATCCAGCCCGTTCACCGCTGTCCCCGGTACCGATTCATAGACAAAGCTGCCGTTGCATTCCAGCTTTGTAATCTCACGGAACGTCTTGACCTTGTACATGTCTGTGCCATGCGCAAAATTGTCTTTTTTGGTCTTTGAAGCAAGCGTATAATCCCCAAAGCTTATTTTTCCATCTGCTTCTGTGCGAATCAGTTCGCTAATTACACTCATTTTTTTATCCTCCAGTTGCTGCTATTTGCACATAATGAATATATTATACTATAGTTCTGTCAAAAATGTCACCTGTTTTTTTATTTTTCCGATACGGATTCGCTTTCGCATTTGCCCGAAAAATGAATCCGCTTATTTTTTGTCCCAATCGCCACCGTATCGCCTTTTTTTACAGCGCCGGAAAGAATCTCTTCGGCAAGCTTATCCTCGATCTCGATCTGGATCGTACGTCGAAGCGGCCTTGCCCCAAACTTTGGATCAAATGCTTTTTCCACAACATAGCTCTTTGCCGTGTCCCGGATGACAAGCTGAATATCCATCTGCATCTTACACCGTTCCACCAGGTTTTTGGTCATCAGCGCAACGATCTTTTTCATATCTTCTTTATTCAGCATACGGAACACAAGCATTTCATCGATACGGTTGATAAACTCCGGCTTGAAGATCCGCTTGACCTCTTCCATCACGCCGCTTTTCATCCGCTCGTAATCCTGCTTTTCATTCTCACTCGACGCAAACCCGAGCTTTTTTGGCTCTACAATCGCCTGCGCACCGGCGTTTGACGTCATAATAATAATCGTATTTTTAAAGTCTACCCTGCGTCCCTGCGCGTCGGTAATCCTGCCGTCGTCCAGTACCTGTAATAAAATATTGAATACGTCCGGGTGCGCCTTTTCGATCTCGTCAAACAAAATGACCGAATATGGATGGCGGCGTACTTTTTCACTAAGCTGCCCGCCTTCATCATACCCGACGTAGCCAGGAGGCGAACCGATCAGCTTGGATACGCTGTGCTTTTCCATATATTCTGACATATCGACACGGATCATCGCCTGCTCATCGCCAAACATTGCTTCTGCGAGCGCCTTGGAGATCTCTGTCTTGCCGACGCCCGTAGGCCCCAAAAACAGAAACGAGCCGATCGGACGGTTCGGGTCTTTTAACCCTACGCGCCCTCTGCGCACTGCCCTTGCGACCGCGCTGACAGCCTCTTCCTGCCCGACGACGCGCTTATGCAGTATTTTTTCCAGCTTCTGCAAACGCTCCGCTTCCCCTTCGGTCAGCTTTTTCACCGGGATCTTCGTCCAGCCGGAGACAACGTCCGCGATCTCGTTTTCGCCTACGGTAAGCCTGCGCTTTTCATTGTTTTTCTGGCAGCGCTTTAACAGCTTGTCGTATTCCTTCTTACACTGGTCACGTGCCGCCTTGACCTCGCTCGCCTGCGCAAACTGCTGCCCGATCAGTGCCTCCTCCAGTTCTTCCTCCAGCTCATGCATCTGCTGTTCCAAGATCACGAGCTTTTCCGGCACCGGGAACCCCGCCAGGCGCACCTTTGCAGACGCTTCGTCGATTAAGTCAATCGCCTTGTCCGGCAGAAAACGGTCGTTGATATAGCGTGCCGACAGCTTTGCCGCAGCTTCCAGCCCGCCGTCTGTAATCTCGACCTGATGGTGTGACTCATAGCGGGCGCGCAGCCCTTTTAAAATCTCTACCGTCTGTTCCACTGTAGGCTCTTCGACTGTAACCGGCTGGAAACGGCGCTCTAATGCCGCGTCCTTTTCCACATATTTGCGGTATTCCTCAATCGTCGTGGCGCCAATCAACTGGATCTCGCCGCGTGCCATCGCCGGCTTTAAAATATTCGACGCATCGATCGCGCCCTCCGCGCTTCCGGCGCCGATAATCGTATGGATCTCGTCGATAAACAGGATAATATTGCCCGAGGAGGTCACCTCATGGATCACGCGCTTAATGCGCTCCTCAAATTCCCCGCGGTACTTGGAGCCTGCAACCATGCCTGACAAATCCAGTGTCACAACCCTGCGGTTTGCCACGCTGTCCGGCACGACGCCCGATACGATCCGCTGCGCCAGCCCTTCCACAATCGCGGTCTTGCCCACGCCTGGCTCTCCGATCAGGCAGGGATTGTTTTTCCCGCGCCTGCTTAAGATCTGGATGACACGCTCGATCTCCTGTTCCCTGCCGATCACCGGGTCCAGTTCATCCTCCACTGCCATACGCGTTAAATCTCTGGAATACTGGTCCAGCATCGAAGTCTGCCCGTCTTTTCTGCGGATCGGCTTGCCGTTTTGAAAATCCTCCTTGTAGGCGTTCGTATCTTCTCCCATCGCCACGAGAATATCGATATACATTTTCTGCATATTGACATTCATCGTATTCATCAGGCGCGACGCCGCACAGTCCATCGACTTGATAATCGCTAGCAGCAAATGCTCCGTCCCTATCGTCTCGCTCCGAAAACGGTCTGCCTCCGCCGCCGCCATCTCAAGCACCATGCCCGTCTTTGGCGTATAGCCGTCACGCTCCTCAATCGCCACGGAAGAGGACGGCGCGATTAAGTCTTTAATCAACTGCAAAAGCTGTGCTTCCTCCACGCCGTTATCTGCCAAAATCTGCGCTGCAACGCCTGTGCCTTCCTTCATCAGTCCAAGCAGGATATGCTCTGTCCCGATATAATTATGCTTTAAATTTTTTGACGTTTTCCCTGCAAGGTCTAATGCTCTTTGTGCCTTTGCAGTATATGGTTTACGCATCGGTTTTTCTCCTCCAACATTTATAAATCATTCAAATCCATGATTTCCATATCATCATCTTTGAATCCGCGTTTTTTTCTTGCCGCTTTCTGCCTTGGCTGCCTGCGGCCCTGGGACTCTTCCATATCCCAGTCATCCATCGGGTCATGCTCCGGCGGCGCCTGTTCTGCCCTGGGAGCCTGGCGCGGATATCTTACCGACTGGCGCATCCGCTCCGCCGCCATCTGTACCGAATCCGTCGACGTGCCCTGCTGCGCCATCCGCTGGGCACCTGCCAAGGATGGCTCCTGGCCGCGCATCCTGCCTGCACCCATCGAAGCCTGATCCTGGCCGCGCATCCGGGAGGCTCCCGCTTGGGATGGCTCCTGCGCATACATCCGGGCAGCTTCCGCCAAAGACGGTTCCTCGCTGCGCATTCGGGAAGCTCCTGCTAACGACGGCTCCTGGCCACGCATCCGCGGCGTATCGCCAGACTGTCCATAGCCATAAGAGCCGCCCGGCGCCGCGCCTGCACGTCGGCGGTTTTCCTGTTCCCTGCTTACCTGCGCACGGATTTCCTCCGGCGAGCTGATATTGTCTCTGTATGCAGGCGGTGTTGTCCGTACCTCTTCCGCTGGCTCCTGTGTAAACGTCTTTGTTACTTTTTTCGCTTTTTTGCCGGCGGCTCCTTCAAAATTCCTGCCCGCGGCAAGAGAACTCTTGGAAATCGCCTCTGTCTGCTTTCTTGCGCGCGGCGTCTTTTTCTTCTGGCTCCGTTCCCTGTCCGGCTCCCCGTCGTCCTCCTCGTCACGGCTGCGCAGCAGCAGGGCTGTAAAAATAATAATCAGCAGCACAATCGCCACGACAAGGATGCTGACCACCTTGACACGGTTTTCCTTTAACTCTGTATATTTTTCATTCAGCGTATTGTATTTCGTCAAAGACACCGTCCTTGCGACCTCTTCTTCGCCGCCGTCCTCTTCATCCATGCCCTGCGCCGCCGCGAACGCAGACGAATAGCGCATATACGTATCCTGTTTTTTATCATACAGATACCAGCCGTCGCTGCCGTCAGAGTAGATTCCATAGACGAGGTAATAGTCCTTTAATTCGTCTGCATACGGGCTTTGATATGCCGCAGCCTTTTTGCCGGACGGAAGCTTCAGCGCCTTTTCCGCAAATCCCGCAGGAAGCTCCTGCCTGGCATTGCTGATAAATACGACAAATTTCTCGCCGCTTCCCATATATTTAAAGCGTTCCACCCGGTTTTTCGCTTCATCGTAATAATAAAACCCGGTAGCCCCTTTGCCGTCCGTGTTTTCCATATAGACCAGATGGATGCCGTTCTGCTCGCAGTAAAGCGTGGAATACGTACTGTCTCCAATCTGCAAAGAACCTTGTCCAAACGCCGACGGGATATCCTGCGACGTAGCGCCATACGTAAAGCCGCTGGAAAGCTTATATGCCGCACCGCTTAATTTTACCGTGCCGTCCGCTTTTACCGCACCGGACAGCCGTTGCGCAAGGCTGCGTTTTTTGCTGCTTTCCGCGGCGCCAGACGACGCGCTGCCAGACGAACCGCCCGCATCTGCCGGATCACTCTGTCCCGTACCGCCAGACGCATTGTCATCTGCACCGCTGCCAGACGAACCGCCGCCTGCGTCCGTACCATCTGAGCCAGTATTGCCTGTATCTGTATTGCCGCCTGCCGCTGAGCCGTCTGCGCCGGTGCTGCCGCCTGCTGGCGAACCTTCTGTGCCAGTGCTGCCGCCTGCTGACGTTTGATCTGAATTTGTTCCTGCACCTGTCTCCGTATCCGGCTGCGTGCCAGTATCCGGCTGTGAGGCACCAGCGTCCGCGCTGCCTACGGTCAATGTAATCGTATAGACTGTATACGTATTATCCTGTGCGGAACAGGTCACTTTAATCGTATTAACACCTGGACGCAGCCCGTCCCTGCCTTCCACGGAAGCAATGACCGCCCCTGACGCACGCGGTACTGCCTGGACGCTCACGCTCGTTACATCCGCGCCAACCGTTGAGGTGTATTCGGTAATATCCGGCGAAAATGCAGGGCTTAACACCCCCGGCGCAATGTCAAATGCCGACAGCTTACTGTCATGGGAAGCAGACACCTGCGCAGCCCTTACCGTCTCCGGTACAGCCTGATCCTGCACTGGCGCAAGCACAAGCAGCCCGGTCAATGCCGCAAGCAGTAGTTGTTTGCTTTTTATTTTCTTCATAACTGTTTCATTCCCTTCTCTGTCCTGTGTGACCGTTTTATTTTACCATTTTTTCCTGCGTTTGGCAATGAACAGTCTTAAGCAGCTCCGGCAATTTTTCAAACGCCGTAAGCTTTGGAACAGGCGCGCCCACCGTGCCGAACCCATACGCGGCATGAATAAACTCTACGCCCGCGGCAACTGCCGCTTCATAATCAGCCTGGATGTCCCCGACATAAATCGCGCGTTCTAACCCGTTGCGCTCTTTGATCAGCGCAATATTATCTCCCTTCTGCTTCTGATTGGCGCCAAAGCAGATAAAATCCTCAAAATAGCCTTCCAGTTTGTAATAAGACAAAAATGCTTCAATATATCCTTCCTGGCAGTTGCTGACAATATACAGCGGATATGACGCAGACAGTGTGCGCAGTGTTTCGGTCAGATGCGGGTACAGTACGGCGCCGTGCTTTGCCAGGTAGTCATTTTCTACCTGATAGCCTTCTTCCAGAATGGGGAGCAGCTCGGATAATTCATGCTCTGGGAAGATCGCTTTTGCAAGCTGGTCCATTGGCATTCCCATTGTGCGGTACATATCTTCTTTTGTCACTTCTTTGCCTAGTTTTGGGATGGTAATTGTGCTCCATGCAGCGGCTACCTGGCTGGCGCTGTCCCAGAGGGTGCCGTCCATATCAAAAATGATTCCTGTTTTCATTCTTTTTTTCCTTTCCTTTTTTTCTGAGTTTTCTATCATTGTTTATGGTTTATGTTCCAAATCAATATTCAGACGGATGTCACTGTTTTGATTATGTGTTGTGCTTTTTTTGCTGGGAGGACGCTGGGAGAGGGGATTGATACGTCCTGCCGGCGTCCATTCCAGAAGGTTAAGAAGCACTAAGCATCCTGCGCGACGTTGTGGCTGTGTCCGGGCGCGGCACCTAGTTCGCCCTGGCGTTCCGCCAGCAGCTAAAGGTGCCGCTTGGCTTCGCCCCTGGGTTTTCGAGCAGGATGCTAAGGGCTCCTAACATTTTTCCACAGTCACAGGAAGCCAGCCCCGCTCCCCTTCCTCCGGCTGGTTATCGCAAGCTCTAAATAAGATTGGCTTACCACCAGTTAGTGCTCGCCTCTCCGGTGAAAAATTAAAACGCAGACTGCTGCACAGGCTGATTGATTTGCGCCATTGCCGAAAAAAGAAACAGGGTCAGGGACTGGAACCCGTAAGAAATGCGTCTTGACCAGTGTACCGTCATTTTTTGCAGCGTTTGCGATAACCAGCCGGGAGAGGGGATTGGCACGCCCTGGCTGCGGCCTTGGAAGAAGGTTTAGAAGCACTTGGCATCCTGCTCGAAAACCCAGGGGCGAAGCCAAGCGGCACCTTTAGCTGCTGGCGGAACGCCAGGGCGGACTAGGTGCCGCGCCCGGACGCAGCCAAAAACGCTGCGCAGGATGCTTAGCGCTTCTTAATCTTCTGGAATGGACGCAGCCAGGGCATGCCAATCCCCTCTCCCAGCGTCCCTTCCTGAAAAAAACACCCCTACACCGCTAAGAAATTATCCCGGATACTTTACTATAAATGATAAGCTCCAATCTGGCAATATTTTCACAAGAATTTCATAAAAAAATTATATTTTCTACTCCACAAACCAAACAGAATCGTGTATAATCGAATGCGAAAGTATCGCCGAAGCTACGGCATACTTATTGTAACATATCAGGACATATTTTAGAATAGGAGATTATTAGAATGAGCCAGCAAAAAGTAGACAGATATAAAAAAGAAAAGTACAGCCGCAAGCAGCAGTTGGCAAAGGAGAAAAAACAGCGCGTCCTCTACCGGATCGCCGGTTGTGCCGCTGGAATCGTTATTGTCGGATGGATTGGCTTTTCCGTGTATGCGCGTGTGGAAGAAAACCGCCCGGTTTCCTATACCGAGGTCAAGCTGGATGCGATCAGTGACTATATGAGCGCCCAGTAACATGTATTTTTCTTGGCTGTCAGCGCCTAAGAGCAGAAAGCACTGTAAAAAAGACCTTCCAGATGCAGCAGGATCGCAGCTATATGGAAAGGTCTTTTTTATTCACGGACTGTCTTGCCCTGTCTCGGCTCTTTTGAGCGCATCCTCGATCGCATTCAGCAGTACGACCGATGTATACTGGTTTGCCTCATCGTAAGTAATTCCTTCTGTAGACTGCTTTTCATAGATCTGCTGGCTGATCTTGTCTAACGCCGGCTGCATCAGCGGATACATCGTTGCCGCCGTTTCGTCCAGGTTATCCAGGGAAATGGCATTGATCCGGTTATCATCTACGACCACTTTTAAATCCATCGCATGATTGTTCAGTACGATGGAAGAAGTATAGACGCCGGACGCGTACTTCATCGTTTCCTGGGAGTCCCCCTTTTTCCCGGAACGGAACATAAAGACGAGCAGCAGGATCAAAAGGAGCGCAAGCAGCGCGAAAATTACGGTATAGATTACCTCTCTCATATGTAATACTACAATTCTTGTCTTTGCACTCATGGGATGCTTCTCCGTTCTTCGCATATTTTATCTTATTTATCTTATGCTTGTTTTGTGACGGTTATGCTAATATATTTTATAAATATAGGCTTGAAAACTGCTTTGCGATGTGGTATAGTAAATCTCACAAGGGAAACTGCTAAAGCGGCTTTCCTCTCTTAGTTAATAACTCAATCTCTGTTTTTTATACAGAGACAAGCCGTCACTAGTTCGAGTAGTGGCGGCTATTTTTTACCCTTGAAAATCTGATAACATAGATTCACAAGGGCTACGATGAAGATACCTGTTTGTATCATATCAGAGTATGTAATCACCATTTGATCACCCTCCTTTCTTTCTGTCTGGAGGGTTTTCCTAACCCCCTCCGAACAATAAGAGGGGATAGCCGCCTTTTGCTTTGCAGTTTCCCTTATTGATAATATAGCACATTTGCATATATCTAGCAATACCCATTTCCAGTTTCTTCTGTTTTACACAGACGCAAAGGTTTGATATGATATTAACATCTTTTCGTAAAAACGGGCTTGAAATCTGCTTTGCGATGTGGTATAGTAGATCTTACAAGGGAATCTGCTAAAGTGGCTTTCCCCAACTTATGAAGTTACTTGCTTTTACTTATGTAAAGGCGAGCCGTCACTAGTTCGAGTAGTGGCGGCTATTTTTTACCCTTGAAAATCTGATAACATAGATTCACAAGGACCGCGATACAGATACCTGTTTATATCATGAGTTAAAAAAAATAAATTTTTTTGTAAATTCCTATTGACAGATCACTCATTATCCGTTATAGTATTTATCGTGTTCAAGAGGTAACAGCAACACCAAGCGATAGTGGCGTAGTTGGTAACGCGCGACCTTGCCAAGGTCGAGACCGCGGGTTCGAGCCCCGTCTATCGCTCTTAGGATTCCATTATTTGTTCCTCAAGTATAAGCGATAGTGGCGTAGTTGGTAACGCGCGACCTTGCCAAGGTCGAGACCGCGGGTTCGAGCCCCGTCTATCGCTTTGTGAATTGTCGCAGGTCTTTGCAGAGGCAAGGATTTGCGGCTTTTCTTTTTGCTGCGGCAAGTTTTTGGGATGCATCCGCGCGGCATCGAAAAAGGAGCCGCTCCCAGCAGCCCCTTCTCCAGCTTTCTTATGCACTGTGAATCTTTGCCTGTTTTTCTTTCGCTACTAAAATTGCATTATTCAAGGAAAGCATCTTAGCGTCCAACTGCGACACGATATCTGAGCATTCCCGCAAATCCCTGCTGATGTATTCCGGCGCATTCCCTTCAAATTTGTAATAGATCTTATGCTCCAGGCTTGCCCAAAAATCCATTGCCATCGTGCGGATCTGAATCTCTGTGCGTGTATTTACGACGCGGTCGGATAAAAAAACAGGTACGGTAACGAGCATATGGTAGCTCTTATAACCGCTTTCCTTCGGATGCCTGATATAATCCTTGACCGAAACAACCGTCAGGTCGTTCTGCCTGCCGATCATATCCGCCACCCGGTAAATATCGGACGTAAACGAACATACAATGCGGATTCCCGCAATATCATTCACATAACTGACCATATTTTCAATCGATACTTCTTTGCCATAACGCTTTAGTTTCTTGCAGATACTTTCCGGGGTCTTGACTCTTGATTTGATGTACTCAATCGGATTGTACTGATGAACATGCTGAAATTCATCGTTCAAAATCTCAAGCTTCGTCCCTACTTCCTTGATTGCCGAGTGGTAGAGAAACATCATCGTCTCCCAGCTCTCGACATCTTCGCTCAGCCTTTGTGGTGCATCCATATAAAAACCTCCTCGTATGCAGGAAACACTACTTGCTTTTCAACTCTTCCTTTCACTTTTGCAATCACTGTCTGTCACGAATATCTTTTTTTACATATAGAAATATTATATCACATTTTATCAAAAAGGTTAACATTTTATTGAAAATTTTATAACATTTTAACAATTTTTTCCACTATTCCTCGATCACATGCATCTCAAGATAATCAAACGCAATGGAATCCACAAAATTGTCGCTTCCAAACCGCGTCTTTGCATGGCGCTTAAACTCCGCAATATTCGCATCCAGCCAGATCGGTACACTTAAATCAAACTCGTAGCACGCCTGCTCTAACGCCCGGAATACCTTATGCGTCCTTGTATCCTCCCCTTCATCACAGACTACGCAGTCGCGCAGCATATGATGGTCTTTCCATTCCTTAAACCATATTCGCAATCGTCCCGCTCCTTACTGTCTCCTTCTCTGCCTGTTTGCCTCATACATCAAAATGCCTGCCGCCATCGCCGCGTTTAGCGACTCCAGCCTGCCGCCCATCGGTATTTTCAGATAAACGTCCGCCTGCGCAGCCGTCTGCGGCGTAAGCCCGTTTGCCTCGCTGCCGATCAAAAACGCGCACGCGCTGCGGTAGTCTAAAGCGTCGTAATCATGCTCTCCTTTTAAATGCGCTGCAAACACGCAGATTCCCTGTTGTTTTATCTCAAACAGCGTTTCCGCCAGATCTTTCGTCATATAAAACGGCACCCGGCAGATGCTTCCCATCGTGGAACGCACGGTTTTGGGTGAAAATAAATCCACACAGCCGCTCAGCACAATTCCTGTGGCGCCTGCGCCTTCTGCTGTGCGAAATATTGTGCCCAGATTGCCCGGGTCCTGGATGCCCTCTAAAATAAGAAGCTGCGGCTGTTTCCCGTTATTTCCAAACAGCTTATGCAGCTCATAGCGGGGCTGGCGCACGACGCATAAAATCCCCTGCGGCGTCTGCGTATCGGACATCCGCTTAAATACTTCATCCGATACTGCCTCATACGCCAGATCCAAAAGCAGCCCGTGGTGCTCCTTTTTTTGCAAAAAGGACTCGGACACATATACCTGTTCTATTTTATCCTTGGGCATTTCCTCAAAAATACGCAGCCCTTCCGCCACAAACACCTGCTGCTCCTGCCTAAGCCTTGCCTTTTTTGTAAGCTGTAGTATCGTTTTTACTTGTCTGTTTGCTGTACTAGTGATCATGGTACCCCTTATATTTATTGCCTTGTGCTTATCCTTATTCCTGAAATATTTGCCGATACGCCAAAACAGGCTGACGCTAACCCACATCAGCCTGTTTTTGTCATACTCTCTTATTTGGATAAATTACAGCTAATCTGATACTCAAATTCATCTACGGATTTCCCCATCTGAAGCGCTTCGTCAATATCCATATCCATTAATTTGCCGTCCCTGGTGCCTACGACACGGTTACTCTTGCCCGCGCACAATAAATCGACTGCATGTGCGCCCATCAGCGACGCCATCATACGGTCCCTTGCTGTCGGACGGCCGCCGCGCTGCATATATCCTAAAATCGTAGCCCTTGTCTCCACACCGGTTGCTGCTTCGATTCGTTTTGCCATGCTGACTGAATGCCCAATGCCCTCTGCATTGATAATAATATGATGTTTTTTGCCCTTTTTGCGGTTTTCAATAATGCTGTTTACCAAAGCCTGCTCATCATAGTCGTATTTTTCCGGCAGCAGCACATTCTCTGCCCCGTTTGCAATGCCGCACCATAAAGCAATAAATCCGGCGCCGCGCCCCATAACCTCTATAATTGAGCAGCGCTCATGGGAAGTCGACGTATCACGTACCTTGTCGATCGCGTCCATCGCTGTATTGACCGCCGTATCAAAGCCGATCGTATAATCGGTGCACGCGATGTCTAAGTCGATCGTTCCTGGAACGCCGACCGTATTGATTCCATAATATGCGAGCTTCTGCGCGCCGCGGAACGAACCGTCGCCGCCAATTACGATCATCCCGTCGATCCCGTGCTGCCTGCAAATATCCGCACCCTTTTGCTGCCCTTCTGCCGTCGTAAATTCCTTGCAGCGCGCTGTCTGCAAAATCGTACCGCCGCGCTGGATAATATCTGACACATCGGTCGTATGCATCTCATAGATCTCTTCCTGCAACAGCCCTGCATATCCTCTTTTGATACCCATAACCCTTTTTCCGTTTGCGATCGCTTCGCGGACAACCGCGCGGATTGCAGCGTTCATGCCTGGCGCGTCGCCACCGCTTGTCAGTACACCAATCGTATTAATCTCGTTAGCCATTGTTTCTATCCTCCTAAATATTTTTCTGCCTTCATCCTGTATGGAAATCTCTGCAAAAACACCCGCCACGATCCATCTCATCCTATTTTAATATCTTTTGCCGCTGTTTGCAACCTTCTTTTCAACAACTTTTACATTAT
This sequence comes from uncultured Eubacterium sp., assembly GCA_947090545.1. GTDB lineage: Bacteria > Bacillota > Clostridia > Lachnospirales > Lachnospiraceae > Eubacterium_J. The sequence continues at coordinate 13,443 of CAMUPC010000067.1, forward strand.
TTTGCCCAAATACCGACGAAAGCGACTGTGTCAGCGCCAATGTCGCCGCAACCCGAAAGCGTGCGCCCAGGCGCTTCATCATCCTGCGGTCTTTGATATAGACGACCACATCATCCTGCCCGTCCGAGTTTTTCAGCTCCTCAAAGACGCGCGGCTCCTGCGCCTGATAGGTTTCCAGGTCTTTAAATTGCAGCCACAGCTCTTTTTTCGTCTCGTCAAACGAATACGCCCGTTCCAAAATCAGCTTGCCGTTTTTCTCTTCCTCGATCGTGACCCTGCCTTCGACAAAGATCCTTGCCTCATCCTCAAAATAGCCTTTATATTTCTCATAATCTCTTGGAAAGACGATAATCTCAACCGTCCCTACCAAGTCCTCCAATGTTAAAAACGCCATTGTCTTATTATTTTTCGTATATTTAATCGTGCGCTGCACAACCATCCCGCCAACCGTTGCCTTCTGGCTGTCCATTACTTTTGCGGCGCCTGTCTCTTCATCCAGCAAAAAATCTGTCGTCTTTGCCGTAATGTTGGTTTTCCACTTCTGTTCATATTCTTCCAGCGGATGGCCGCTGATATACACGCCAAGCACTTCTTTTTCAAATCCAAGCAGCATTTCCTTGTCGAACTCTTCTACATCCGGCATACGGATCTCGTAGTCTTTCTTATCCTCCTCGGAAACGAGGTCAAACAGCGTAAGCTGCCCGCTCATGCTGTTCTTTTTTTCATGCGCGATGCTGTCCATAATCTGCGGAAATACAAGCATTTTCTGTCTGCGGTTGCCTGCAAGCGCATCGAGCGCGCCTGCCTTGATAAAATTCTCCACGGCGCGTTTGTTTACTTCCTTATCTGAAAGGCGCGTAATAAAATCTTCCAGGTTTTTATAAATGCCATGCTCCTTGCGTTCCTTGAGCAAAGCCGTAATCACCGGATGCCCGACGCTCTTAATCGCAGAAAGCCCGTAACGGATATTTCCGCCCGATACGGAAAACCCGCCCTCGCCTTCGTTGACGTCCGGCGATAAGATCTCGATGCCCATATTGCGGCATGTCTGGATATATTCAGACACCTTGTTGATATTTGCCATGACAGACGTCATCAGCGCCGCCATAAATTCAACCGGATAATAGTATTTCAGATATGCCGTCTGATACGAAATAACGGCATACGCGGCTGCGTGGGATTTATTAAACGCATATTTGGCAAAATCGATCATTTCATCGTAGATCTTGTTCGCGACCTGCTCGCTGATGCCGTTGGCAATACAGCCTGCCACGCCCTGCTCTTTATTGCCGTAGACAAAGTTCTTGCGTTCCTCCTCCATAACCTTGCCTTTTTTCTTGGACATCGCGCGGCGCACGATATCGCTTCTGCCCCATGTATAGCCGGCAAGGTCGCGCACGATCTGCATAACCTGTTCCTGATAGACGATGCAGCCATAGGTCGGTGCCAAAATCGGCTCCAGCTGCGGACAATCGTACTGGATCTCGCCGTGCATATTTTTCCCGCGCACATAGGCAGGGATAAAATCCATCGGGCCCGGACGGTACAGGGCGATCCCGGCGATCACATCTTCCAGGCTGTGCGGCTTTAGCTCCTTGACGAAGTTTTTCATGCCGGAGCTTTCCAACTGGAACACCCCGTCGGTACGCCCGGTTCCGAGCGATTCGAGCACCTTTTGGTCCTCAAAATCAATATGGTCCATATCGATTTTGATTCCATTGCTTTTTTCCGCCAGCCTTGCCGCGCTGTCAATGACCGTCAGCGTCCGAAGCCCCAAAAAGTCCATTTTTAAAAGCCCCAGCTCTTCAAGCGTCGTCATCGTAAACTGCGTTGTAATCATGCCGTCCGTACCTCTGGAAAGCGGCACATACTCATCCATCGGAAGCTGGCTGATCACGACGCCTGCCGCATGGGTAGACGTATGCCGCGGCAGCCCTTCTAAGCGCTTGGACATATCGATCAGCTTTTTCACCGTCTCGTCCTCTTCGTAGATCTTACGCAGGTCAGGGTTCATCTGCAACGCTTTTTCTATTGTAATGCCAAGTTCCGACGGGATATTTTTCGCAATCGAGTCCACAAACGCATACGGGATATCCATAACGCGCCCGACGTCGCGGATCACGCCGCGCGCCGCAAGCGTACCAAACGTCACGATCTGGGTCACGCATTCCTTGCCGTATTTTTCCACGACATAGTCAATGACCTCCTGGCGCCTTTCAAAGCAGAAGTCCACATCGATATCGGGCATGGACACACGCTCGGGATTTAAAAACCGCTCAAAGATCAGGTTGTATTTGATCGGGTCTATATTGGTAATCCCGGTCGTATACGCCACAAGCGACCCCGCCGCACTGCCGCGCCCAGGCCCTACGCTGATCCCGTGCTCTTTTGCAAAATGGATATAATCCCACACGATCAGAAAATAGTCCACATAGCCCATCGTCTGTATGACCTCCAGCTCATAGGTAAGGCGCGGCTTTAGCTCCTCTTCCTTGCCTGGATAGCGCTCTGTAAGCCCTTCAAAGCAGAGCTTGTTTAAATATTCCCATGCACTGTAGCCGTCCGGCACGTCGTACTTTGGCACCTTCGTATTGCCAAACTCAATCTCCACCTGGCAGCGGTCGGCGATTTTCTGGGTGTTTTCCAATGCCTGCGCCGCATATGGAAACAGCGCGCGCATTTCCTCCTCGGACTTTACATAATACTGTCCGCCCTCATAGCGCATCCGGTCCTCATCCATCAGCTTTTTCCCGGTCTGGATGCAAAGCAGGATATCGTGCGCTTCCACATCCTCCTTGTATGTATAATGCACATCATTCGTCGCCACCAGCTCTATGCCTGTCTCCTCGCTCAGCCTGATAAGCTGCGGATTGACCATTTTCTGCTGCGGCAGCCCATGATCCTGCAACTCCAGGAAAAAATTGCCTTTTCCAAAGCAATCCTCATACTTTTGCGCCGTCTCCTTTGCCCTGGCATAATCCCCGCGCAGCAGGTCTTTTTGCACCTCTCCGGCAAGGCACGCGCTCGTTGCGATAATGCCCTTATGAAACTGGCGCAGCACCTCCATATCCACGCGCGGACGGTAGTAAAAGCCGTCCACAAAGCCCTTGGACACAATCTTCATCAGGTTGCCGTAGCCTTCATTGTTCTCCGCCAGCAGCACCAGGTGATAATAGCGGTCCTCCCCGCTGACCCGCTCGCGGTCAAACCGGGAACCAGGCGCCACATAGACCTCGCAGCCAAGCACCGGGTTGATGCCCGCCGCCTTCGCCGCCTTATAAAACTCGATCACCCCATACATCGCCCCATGGTCGGTAATCGCCGCGGCAGTCATTCCAAGCTCTTTGACGCGCGATACGTATTCCTGTATCTTGTTGGAACCGTCTAACAGGCTGTATTCGGTATGAACGTGTAAATGTGCAAAAGCCATTTTGATCTGCTCCTATCTTTTTCCAATGTTTTAAATGCCTTCCTCCTGAAACTGCCCCAAATCCACCTTCTCAAGCGCTAACAGCGCCGCCTTTTTCTCCATCCCGCCCGCATATCCGGTCAGGCTTCCATTGGAGCCGACAACTCTGTGGCACGGCACCAGAATCGAAATCGGGTTGCGCGCGACGGCTGAACCGACTGCCTGTGCCGACATCCTTTCCACGCCCATCTGCTTCGCCATCTGTACTGCGATCTGCCCATAGGTCATCGTCTGCCCATAAGGGATCTCCCTCAGGATCTTCCATACCGCCTTTTTGAACTCAGACCCGCTCAAAGCAAGCGGCGGCATAAAGTCAGGATTGACCCCATGAAAATACAAATCCAGCCAGTCCCTTGTCTTTGCAAATACAGGCAGCTCCCGTTCCATATACTCCTCAGATAAGGTGGCGCCAAAATATTTCTGCCCGTCAAACCATAAGCCTGTCAAAGCCATGCCGTTGCTGGCTGCGGTAAGGCTTCCCAAAGGCGACTCATATTTACAGATATAGACCATGATTTTCTCCTTTGTCATCTAGCATTTCCCATTTTGTATAGTATACCATGATTTCACCTGGTTGAAAAGACGTATTCTTCCGTCAAATATTTTTGCAGCCCTGCCGATAAAATGCTCTTGCCCCGCTCCTGATCCGATACCAGGCAGATGTCCCGCTGCGGCAGGCTGCAACTTAACGGAATCTGGACAAGCTCCTGGCGCATAAAAAACGGCTGAGCCAGCTTTTCCGGCACAAAGCCAATGCCAAAATTACTGCGAATCAGAGGAATCAACAGATCCGACGTAGCCGCTTCCAAGTCCAGCTCTACCTTTGTATGCTGCCTTAAAAAATACTCCCGGTAAAACGCATCGGTCGCCGTGCCTTCCAACAGCCCGACCCACGGATACCTGTGCAGCTCGCCAAGCTTCCATTTTCGCTGTCCAAGCTCCCGGTACTGGCTGCCTGCGACCAGAATTTCCTGAAAAGAATGAAGCCTTTTGCTTACCAGCTTATGCTGCGCAAACGGCGTTGTCAGCACCGCAAAATCCAGCCCGCCGCAGGCAAGCTTTTTTAACAGCTTTGGCGTCGTATCGTTATGTATTTTGATCCTTGCCCCGGGATGAGATTCTTTAAAGCTGCGCAGCGCATCGAGCAGGAACAGGTGCAGCGCTGTTTCTGTCGCCCCGATCTCTACCGTCCCCATCTGGCACGCCGCCTGACCGGACAGCTCCTCTTGCGCATTTTCAAGCTGCATTACTGCAATCTGCACATGTGCATACAGCCGCCTGCCTTCCTCGGTGAGTGTGATGCCCCTTGCTTCCCGCTCAAACAGTTTGCAGTTTAACTCTGATTCCAGAAGCTTTAGGACTCTGGTCACGTTGGGCTGGCTGCTTCCTATGGCTGCGGCGGCGCGGGTGATGTTTTTGTATTTTGCTGCGTAATAGAATATTTTATAGTATTCGTAGTTGATGTTCATATATATTTTTTGTATATCTCCTATATAATCTATGTATTTTAAATATTGGTTGGGGTGTATTATAATACAATACGGACAAAAAGTAAATGCAAATGCTGGGAATGGGGACGCTGGGAGAGGGGATGGGCACGCCCTGGCTGCGGCCGTTCCAGAAGGTTAAGAAGCCCTAAGCATCCTGCGGTTACGCTGTGGCACCGT
>CAMUPC010000068.1 GCA_947090545.1 uncultured Eubacterium sp.
TAGGTGAAGCTTTTGCAATAGGCACAGTTACGGGAATCTCTGTATATACATCTATAAAATCTGGCAGGGGTTAGCAGGAGAATAGGAAATTACCGATACTGGGACAAACATTTTGAATCCGCCAGCCTTTGCGGTCTGCCTTGCGCTAAGCGTGCAGGGTGTGCCGCCTGGCGGCTTCAAAATCTTTGCCTTAAATGGACAGAAAGGGCAATTTTTTTCGAGGAGCCATCTAATATTCCAAATGTTTATTCGTATGTCTAAAAAGACCATTATACAGTATAGAAATAAAATTGTGTTTGAGGTTGCAATCTTGGGAAATTTGTTATAAAATAATTTCGGTGAATTACATCGATTCAAGTGAAAGTAAGAGGCACTAATTATGGAAGAAAAAAAACAATACAAGAAACTTCAAATCAATATAACGCCTGAACAGTATGACATGCTTTTGGCTGAGGCTGAAAAAAATGGGATAAATCTGCCAAATTATGTAAAGATAAGATTATTTGGGGATGATGATTTCATGGAGTACTATGAGAAGATGAAAAAAAATGTTGATAGGTTTTCAAGCGGAGCAAGGTTTACATTGAAGTCTTTGATAGAGCCTGAATGGAAATTACGTAAGGGGTTGAAGCTGAGTTTAGGAAAAGCTTTCCGGAAGGATGTTATCACTGGGAATATTGCTGGTGTAGCTGAGTTGGGGCGGGACACTTCGAACATCATTTGGTACCAAAAGCAATAATAGTTTTTTGGCATAGGAAAAATCATAATATACGGGAAGCATTAAAATGTTCCAATCCATTTGCTTTAGCAGATGGATTTTTTTTTACAAAAATATAAAAAAATACTTGCCATACTGTTTATCGTATGATAAGATATTCACTGTAACAGATACAAACCAGATAAATAAAAAACCAATGGTTTTAAAAATCATGAAAAAAGGAGGAGAAAGCTAATGTTACGTACGAAAAGCGTTGATATTGGCAAATATGTAGCGGAAATTACCAAGGTAGTAGAAGAAAATGTTGGCAAAGAAAAAAATAAGCCTGCCGTAATAGTTTATTTCAAACCAAAAGATAAGGCGGGTACTGTATACAGTGAAAAGCCACTGTATATATTCAGCAATTTTGATGCATATGAAAAGAGCGCCTCTTATAAGTTTATGGACAGCCTTGGCGAATTAAACGAGAATGACATAGATTGTGGCAGGATACAAGAAAAGGCACAAGACAAAAAATTTGTTATCACTATCGGCGAAGAAAACGGCTACAAGAATATAGTAGATGTCAGGCTAAGGAAGAAAAAGGCGCAAACTGCACCTGGCGCAAAGGCAAAGCCATGAGCGGCGGCAGGGACGAGAACCCATTTTTAGCAACAGCAGGCGCAGGGGCACAATCTATTTGTGCCTCCCTGCTGGTGAAAACGTTCCTGGAACAGAATGAAACCGCCTGCTATCATGGGGCATATTACTGTTACGACAGTTCCCAGGGCATCTGGAAAGAATACAGCCGGGATGGGATGAAAAAGAAGATAGCGTCCCTGCTAAACGGCTATGAGCTTTCCTTATGGACTCCACGCACCAGGGACAGCGTAATGGAAGCGCTAAGCGTTAGGGCGCGCCAGCAGGAAAAAGCAGCCGTGCCGGATACGCTGGTATGCACCGAAAAGTGTATCGTAAATATTGCAACAGGAAAGACGCGTAAATTTTCAAGCAGGTATTTTTTCAGGAACAAGTGCCATTACCGCTATGATAAAAAAGCGGAATGCCCGCGCTTTATGGAATACCTTGAAACGGTAAGCTGCGGCAATAAGAAAATCCAGTTTGCCCTGGAGGAAATCATGGGGTACTGCCTGACCGGGGACGTAAAAGCCCAGAAAGCATTCTACCTTACAGGCACAGGGTGCAACGGAAAAAGCGTATTTATTGATGTAATAAGCCTGCTGGTTGGTGAAAAAGCGTATACATCCCTGAATATTAAAGATTTAGAAAATGGGTTCCAGCGTGCCAAGATAGATGGCAAAAAGGTACTGTTGATTGCTGATTTATCTAAAAAGGACAGCGGGAGCCTTATGACAGCAGAGATGAAAAAGATTGTATCAGGCGATATATTGTCGGCGGATGTAAAATACAGGAACCCTTACGAGTTCCGGTCAAAGGCTAAGGCAATCTTTTCATCCAACTTCCCGCTGTCATTCCAGGACGACCCTACGCACGGAGCTATAAGGAGGGTTATAGTAATCCCTTTCAGCCACCAGGTAAGCGGCAGGGAAAAAGACCCCCATTTGTTAGGCAAGCTGAAAAAAGAACTGCCGGGGATATTAAACCTTGCCATAGCAGGATACAAGCGGCTTGTTGGGAATGGCTATAAATTCAGCTATACAGGGTCGTCTGTTATAAAAAATACCATGCGCAGGGAATGCCCAGTAGAGAGCTTCGTAAGAGAATGCCTAGAAGAATGCGCAGGGTCTTTCATGCCATATCAAGAAATCATGGAAGAATACGCAGGCTGGTGTGCCACAAATGGCATTAAAGCAGAAATGCCGCCGTCGAAAGAGATGGCGAAGCAAATAAAGGGCAGGCTTCAAGCAAAGCAGATAAAAAGAAACGGGAAGCGCGGCATATATGGAATAAAGGTACGCTGACCCGCTAGCTTCCAGTGGCGGCAGGGGCAGGGCGCAGGAAAACCTTTTTTATTATATCTTATTTTAGCACAATATATATAGAAAAAATAGACCCTTCCGACCCTGGAAATAGTAAGCATAATAAGTATAAGCAGATATTATTTTTATGACTATACCAGTAAAGGAGGAATGATAAAACATGTCAAGCTTAGAATGGCTAGACCCGGACACCCCGGGAAAGAAGCGCGCAAAAGTTACCTATGAATGCCGCACGCTTGACGGGGGCAGGAAGCGTAAGAGCAAAACATTTAGCCCAGGCACTCCCATAAAGGAGATCCGGGCATTCCAGCGTAAGGTCGAAACGGAGTACGAAACATCTGAAGGCACAGACTATACCAAAAGGCTGGTCGCAGATTTCATCCAGGAGTATTTCGACCTTTACAGCGGGAGCCTGTCGCCTGCAACGCTCAAAAACTATAAGCAGATATGCTTTGAGGAAAAGCACGGCATCAGCAGTTACTTTGGAAAGACCTTGTTAACGAAGCTGCATACAAGGGACATCCAGAAGTATGTGACCTATCTGGAAAAGGAGGGGCTAAAGCCAAAGACAATCAAAAACCATGCCATGATGATACACGCGCTTTATGACAAGGCTATCAGGCTCTGCTATGTGGATACGAATGATAACATAGTATCCAGGGTAGAGCTTCCAAAGCTCAGGAAAAAGAAAGTGGAATCCTACAGCAGTGAAGAGGTAAAGAAGCTGTTAAGCCTTGTTGACAGGGATGCGGATGAAATGCTGCGGTTTGAAATCTACCTTGCAGTATTTACGGGGCTAAGGCGGTCGGAAATGGCGGCGCTAAAGATTGAATCCATAGACTTTGATAAGCGGGTGCTCCATATCACAGAATGCAGGGTAACGGCAGAAAAAGGCGACGCTGTAAAGCTTCCAAAGACAGACGCGGGAATCCGGGACATACCGATTGTAGGCGTATTATATAGGGAATTAAAAAGGATCGTTGCCAGGTATCATACGAATAAACTGAAACATGGGGCTGGATTTAACGACAGCAGGTATATCTTCTGCCATGAAAACGGAAATCCCTGGAGGGTAAACAACCTGACAGCAAAGTATGTAAAGTTTATGCGCAGGCATGAGGGCGAGCTTCGGTACCTCCCATTGCACTGTGCAGGAAGGCATACCTATGCAAGCCTTGCGGTTGCAAGCGGCACGGATATCAAATGCGTGCAGGAATTGTTAGGGCACGCGGACGCGGCAACGACGCTGAACGTATACGCCAATTCCTATGCGGAGAAGAAGGTGGAATGCGTAAACAAAATGGAACAGATGATACTTAGCAGGGAAGCGTAAGGCAAAAACTTTATACAGGATAGGCTTTTCTATAAATAAAGGGTTTTCACAATCAAACGTGAAAGCCCTTTGTTAATGTTTGCGGACATGTTACGGTCGCCTTTCAGGTCGCATGAAGTCTGTAAGCAATCAGGTTGTTTACGGAAGAGTGTCAGTAATAATAAGACTGTGTTAGAAGGCTCCGACTGGTTCAAAACCTGCCGCCCTGCATTCAGGGCAGTCTGCAGGCGGCATGGGAATCTTATGCGGCGTTAAACCGGACGCATGGGACTGCCTGAAACCGTGAGGACGGAGCCGCCGCTCAGTGCGGCTGCCCTGAGCGGAACGCCAGTGGAGCGCACAGCCGCGCGGCGGGTGCGGGCTTGCGGTTTCAGGATTAATGAAAAAAATATTTTACATGAAAGAAGAGAGAAATTTATGGACAGATTATTTGATAAGATTTACGGGGAAGTACTGTTTTATGAAAGCGACATAGCTGAAATGAATAAGGAGGCGGAACGGATGAATGAAGAGCACATGATGGAATTTAAGGACAGGATGGATGAAAGGGAGAGGGAGGCAGTCCTGGAGCTTCTGGATGACGCTGTTCTTAATGCAAGAAAGGAAGGATTCTATACCGGCATGTGCTATATGTTCAGGGGGATGCTTGCGCTGCTGAAAGGATAAATAAAACGGGGACAGTTCTTTCATCTGTCCCCGGCTAGCGGCTGTCCGGGGGAATATATTCAAGCAGGTCGTCCAGGGAACAGCCGAGGGCATAGCAGAGCCTTGCCAGTACTGCAATGTCAAGACGCTGCACATCATTCCGCATGTAGGACTTTAACTGTGTGCGCTGCATTTCAGCACGAAAGGCAAGCTTATTGATGCTGATGCCCTGTTCTTTCATAAGATCGGCAAGTTTAATGTTAACATATCCAAAATCTATATCCAGCATAATACACACCTCATTTCTACTTCTATGATAAAAATTAATTTTATTATTGCCATGAGTAAAAAATAGTGATAGAATAAATATGAGCAGATAATTACTCATATATTAATGACAGGAGATGGAAAATGGGATACAGGGATAAGTATTTTGAAAATAACGAGTCAGATCATGGCTGGTATACATGTGTGAGATGCGGAAAGAAACTGCGCAGGGGAGATGCAGATATTGACCATATCCTGCCGCAGAACCGCGGAGGAAGTGATAACATTAATAACCTGCAGTGCATGTGCAGACACTGCAACAGGTCAAAAAAGGATAATGTGGATATTCATACAGTGACGGATTATTCAAGAAATGTGGCAGTGAATACAAAAAAGAGTGTAAAGAACATGCTGTTTAAAAAGTAGATTCCGTTTATGGATGCTTATATAACAGGGTGCGAAAGGATAAAGGTTTATCAGAGAAAGGAGATAATAATATGGGACTGATTAAGAAAGCGGCATTAGGAGTATGCGATATAGCAGCAGATCTTTTGATGCAGGGAGCATCAAGTGCAGTAAACCGCCAGAGAGATGCAGGAATGATTTCAACAGAGGAATGGAGAGAAAAAAGGAGTCGGATTAGTGCACAGAAAGACCGGTGTGAAGATGCGAGGCGCAGAAGGAGGTAATATTATAAATATAACATTAGAATACCGCTGCGGCATAAAGGCAGAAGGATAGGTCGGAAGGAGAAATGAGATAAGTAAAAAATACATTCATTCAACAAAGGAGAAAATAAATGGGCATTATTTTGTGGATAATATTTTCCGTAGCAATATTTGTATTGTATCATAAAGTATTTGATGTAGTTTACCTGGACCTATCTCAGGGACTAATGAGGGAAATAATTATCGTTGCTTTTGCAGGAGCTATATTAACAGGGGTAACAGTGACATTCTGGTGGCTGTCAGACATTATTATAGTAATGGCAGCTGTTTTATTGAGGGGAAAGTGTAAAACAGCAGGTGCTAGAAACATGCTGACGATTGGGGCAGTAGCGTTGGCAGGATGGATTGCAGTATCAGGAATTTTCTTGGCTTAAATAAATAGTAGAAATACTTTAAATTTATGCCTGAGTAAACGAAAAGAGATACGAATATTAGAGAGATTGCAGAGAAGCAATAGATGAAAAAGAGAGCAGGTTATTTCTGTGCGGTTAAAACTATATTTAAGATTGAAAAGAATAAAAACTTAGGGAGCAGTGGAAGAAATTCCACTGCTTTTTATATTGCAGAAAATCAGGAGGATTATAAACATGATAGACTACATCAGATCAAAGAGCATAAAGGAATATTTAAAACGGGAAGCAGCAAAGCTTACAGACCTGCAGAAAGCAGCACTGATACTCCGCTCGGACAGTCCGGTAAAAATGATTCATGAATCCTTAATGGAGACAGCAGAAAGCACAGGTGATGAAATACTGAAAAGGGCAGTCATGGAAAAGGTTGAAAGCCAGTGCCGGGAAATAGAAGAAGTAAAAAATAACGAACCCGGTGCAGTATACAGCCTGGAGGTCTATGAACCGGATGAAGAAATCTACATAAATGAGGGCATCTACAGCTCTTATGAGGCGGCAGACATCCATGCGCGCTATTTTGAAATGAAATATATTATCCGAAAGTACAGGCTGTTTGGAAAGGACGGGCTGGAAAGCCATTTTCATAAAAAATATGGATATATACAGGCGGAACTGGGGGCATTGCTTTCAGATGCAGGAGGAAATATTTTAAAATACATCCCAGGGGCTGGAGGGATTGAAGGACAGCAGGAGAAAACGGCGCTGGATAAGCCGGTAGTCCTGAAACACCCATTCCGTAAAGGGGATATTGTAACAAACTTAGAAACGGGGGATATAGGCGTGGTAAATGACTGCGAAGGCACATTGGAAGAATGGATGGAACAAAAGGAGGGGCTTGCCAGGCGTGGGGATGTAGAAAGTTTAGGCATCCTTGTTGAATATGCAGACCCTTTCGGAAACTTTTTTGGGCGGCATACCTGCCCGTATAGCCTGGAGTATGCAAAGGAGCCAAGGATAGGTGGCAAGGCAAGGTGGCATGTATTGCAGGAAGCCCAGAAGCTTCTAAAAGGCAAAGGGTCATTGGAAAAGTTTGCTGGCTGGAAAGCAAGCCTGGAAGCAAACAGGCGTTATTGGTAAAAAAGCAGTTGCCGGAAAGGGAATGGGATAAGCCCCAAATAGCACCATTTAAAATATAACAGCAGCATTTCTAATATCCATGTAACGGGATGATAGTATAGAGCCCTAGCCTATCACCCCATAATGGATACGCTATTTTAAAGGGGACTGCCAGATTGGGGTAAAAGGTAAGGCAAGGCTTTAAGAACCGTAAAGCTGCAGCAAGGCATAGGAAACTAGCCAGGGGCTTGTATTTTATGGGATGTTGCTATATACTAGGATAAACAGGCAAAGGAGAATGTTATGGAAAAAGGGCAGGGACAGAAACCAAAGCCGCCAAAACGCACAGCGAAGGATACGGTATTTACCAGCCTGTTCCGGGATAAAGGGTACCTGCTGCAACTGTACCAGGCGCTGCACCCGGAAGATGCCAGCGCAAAAGAGGAGGATTTCAAAATCATTACCTTGGAAAATATCATGGCAGGCGGGATCTTTAACGATTTGGGGTTTTTATTTAAAGATAAATTAATTTTTCTGGTTGAGGCGCAGTCGACATGGACGGTGAATATCCTGGTAAGGGTTATCCTATACCTTGCAAAATCCTACCAGGACTATATCATACGGACAGGGCAGGACATCTATGGGAGCAAAAGGGTCGTGCTGCCCAAGCCAGAGGTCTATGTAATATATACGGGAAGCCGGAAGGCAAAGCCAGAAACGATATCGTTTGCCGAGGAGTTTTTCCCGGGCGAGGAGTGCGGCATAGACGTTGCTGTGCATATGGTATATGATGGGGAAAAGGGAGATATTATTAACCAATACGTTACATTTACAAAAATATTTGACGGGCAGGTAAAAGAGCATGGGCTTACCGCACATGCCGTAAGGGAAGCCATACGCATGTGCAGGGACAGGGGCGTGCTGAAAGAATACTTGTCAGGCAGGGAAAGCGAGGTAGTGGACATCATGCTTACGTTATTTAGCCAGGAAGAAGCATGGGATATGCATGTACAAAGCAGAGAAAAAGAAGCTGCAATTAAGGCAACAATAGAAGATGGGCAGGATTATGGGATACCAAGGGAAGAGGTAGTGGTGAAACTGCGGCGTAAATATAGTTTGTCTGAAATGGATGCAAGGGAAAAAATAGAATTATATTGGCAGTAAATGGGAAGTGTTTTCCAAACCATTTCGCTTAACGTTTAAGCAGCCAAGAGGAGTGAGGAAGCGGGCATATGCTTACGCCATGTAACGCCTGGAATATGCAAAAACGCCAGGGGATGGGAATCCATCCAGCAAGGCAAAGCGGGGTTATGAAAAGAAGCCAGTGGGCTGCTGAAAGGGAAAGGAGCCCATGGACAAACTTACCGTATATAGGGCAAAGTTAGAAACGAAAAAACATTACTGGTAAAAATGGTTTTTACAAGCAGGGCGCAGGAATGGTTAGGCGAAGGCACAGGGGGAACCCTGCCACTTTTTCGCCACTCGCAGGCAGAAAAAGGTTATGAAAAAATGCTTCTAAAAGGGCGTAAGGATAGTGCACTATCCTAACAGCCTGTTGGAGCGGGTACTTGGGAGATGCAAAGAGAGTTTTTCAAATCCTGTCGCATCGACTGCCAGGGGGTATGCACAATGAAACATGTGCATACCCTTTTTTTGACGTTTGACAGGCAGGTTTTGGTTGAAAATAATAAATGGACGGGATTTATGAAAAGGCTATTTAAAATCAAGAAAGGCAGTTGACAGTAACATTTCGACAAATGATTCCTGCCGCTTCCTCGCCGCTTGCGCGCCTCCTGTGGGGAGCTTGTTAGAATGGTTTAAGGCAGGGTAAAAGCAAAATATGATACTTTTGACAAAGAAACAGCAAAAAAGAAAGCTGTTTTATTTATTCAATTTTTCAAGGGGGGGGGGAGGAGGGGGACGACATGGCGTACATTTATTGTATAAGGCGATATACCAGCCAGGGGATTGTTTTTTCTTAACGGTTGCTATAAACTAGGGGAAACGGACAAAGGAGAACATCATGGAAAAAGGGGAGGAAACGAAGCAGAAGCCGCCATAACGTACGGCAAAAGATACAGTATTCACCAGCCTGTTCCGGGATAAAGGCTACCTGCTTCAACTATACCAGGCGCTGCACCCGTAGGATGCCAGCGCGAAAGAGGAATACTTACAGGTTATAACGCTGGAGAATATCATGGCGGGATGGATTTTTAACGACCTGGAGTTCATGTTAAAGGAAAAGTTAATTTTCCTGGCTAAAGCGCAGTCAACATGAACAATGAATATATTGATAAGGGTGGTCCTGTACCTTGCAAAATCCTATCAGGATTATAACATAAGGACAGGGCAGGACATCTATGGAAGCAAAAAGGTGACATTGCTGAAACCAGAAATCTATATGATTTATACTGGAAGCCGGAAGGCAAAACCAGAAAAGGTATCGTTTGCAAAAGAGTTTTTTCCGGGTGAGGAGTGCGGCTTAGATAAAGCAATGCATATAATTTATGACGGGAAAAGGGGGATATCGTCAACCAGTACGTCACATTTACAAAAATATTTGACAGGCAGGTAAAGGAGCATGGGCTTACGGCGCGAGCAGTTAGGGAAACGATACGCATGTGCAAGGATAGGGATGTGCTGAAAGAATACATGTCAGGCAGAGAAAGCGAGATAGTGGACATCATGCTTACATTATTTAGCCAGGAAGAAGTATGGGATATGCATGTACGCAACAGAGAAAAAGAAGCAGCAAAGGACGCTGCGATCAGGACAACGATAAAAGAGGACAGGCATTTTGGCGCATCCAGAGAGGGGACGGCGGAACGGATCAGGGAGAAATTCAACCTATCTACAAACGATGCAGACGATATGGTAAAAAGATATTGGTAGCTTGCCATATGCTTTTTATAAATGCAGCGCCATAGATAAAAGCATCCCCAAAAGCAAAAAACGACTTAGAGCCAGTCGGGAAAAACAGGTCCTTTTTTATTGCTTAAAAGCCAGCCCAAGGGAAAAAGGAAGCATACATTCCTTAGAATGGTTCAAAGAACTGTAAAAGCATATATTATATTCCTGAAAAAAACAACCGGGGAAACTAGTTGTTTTTTCATTATATTCTATTCCAGGAAAGGAGAACGGCAGCACGGTATATATCCATCTGCCCATATTAAACAGGGCAGGGCGAAAGTGAAGCATAACAATTCAGACGAGGTAACAATCTACAAAGCATTCAACGTAGACGGGAATGAGTCAGAAGCATTGAATGACAGCTATCTGGAACTATATGAGCTGATTGGGCGTGATGCCATGCTAAAATTGTTTAAATATTTTCAAGGTGCTAAAATTGACCGCCCGATATGGCTGTACCGCCCGAAGTTTATAGCAGGCCTGGCAAAGCAGACGAATGACAGACGTGAACGTGGTAAGATTGCCAGGGCAGGAGGGTATACTGTTAAGTTCATCGAGGAGATGCTGCGCAAGCGTAGGAATGAAAACGAATCTGAATAAACGGATCAAACGGAGCTCGATAATGTCTGCTGTTGGCAGGCCTAAAACAACAAACTTCTATTTATAATGTAAGTTAGGGAGTGGGATTTTGTTGTTTCATATCGGATATGAAAACAATACAGACCAGTATCTTGCAATATACTATCTGCATCACATCCACCAGATATAAGTTGTAACCACGCATATTGGGATGTCAGGTAATAGGAAAGAAATGGGTGGTCATATATCAATGGATATAAGTATAACTTTGTTAGGGATATCTAATTCGGGAAAAACAAATTTTATTGCAGAAGTAGTAAAAGACATTAATTCATTTTCGCCTAAAATAACAATAAAACCTGCCGTATCAACACGAACTGTTGAAAAGGACTGTTTTTGCAATAATCTATATGTACTGAATATATCAGAAAGTTTAAGCTGGGAGTTGTCTATCTGTGATTATGATGGAAAATTATTAAAATCACAAGGAAATAACCAGCAGGATTTAAAAAATGTTTTGTATTCTTCTAATACTTGGATCATTTTAACCGATGGTACCTATTTTACCTGTGAAGATGAGTCCATTGAAAAAATAATCAGAAAGGTAAAGCGTAGTTCAGCGAGGGTTTTATGCCCATACATATCAGAATACGCGGAAGAACATAATGAAACAGCGCCGGAACTGCTTTTTGCTGTGACAAAAGCAAATGGGCTGACCAGCAGATTTACGCCAGAACGTGTGAAATATATTGTTATGGCTGCATTTGAAGGGATATTTAGTGAAAATTCGTCCCCTATGATTTTATTGTGTGATACGGCATGTACAAAAGCTGCGGGATTAGCGGTTCTTTCTTTTTGTTATCTTAAGCGTAAAAAAGAAGTGCTGGATGGAATGATCCAATTAGAGAACTGTAATGAACGGATAAAAAATAAAATAAATGAACTGCAACATCAAATTTGTGAAATAGAAAATCAGAAAATATTGGGGAAACTTCCGGCAAATAAAAGAAAGGCAGAAAACTTTCAAAAGCAGATTGATTCACTGAAAAATGAAATTTCCAATAATGACAGCAGGATGGAACAATATAAAACGGATACGGGATTAAAATATCTTGGAACCTGTGTGCGGTGCTGGATGGATAATAATACGGAGCTGGCGGTCAACGGGTTTGAAAAAATTGATTATCAGTATGACAAATCGGCAGTAAAAATTGTTAAAAGAAGTGTGTGAGTCAAAGTTGTTTTAGGATTTGACTTATGTATGATGGGAGGCGTATATGGGCTGGAAATATCAGGAATGTTTTTAATAAACGAAAGGTTATGGGGGATTGCATGTGCAGTATGGTTCAGCTTGTCTGTCATATCTGCCATGGTATTAGACAAAAGAAGGAAGAAAAATTTTGAGCTTAGGTTCCAGGATGATTTAGTAAACTTTTTTTATACAATGGCAAAGGAGAAAAATAATGGCGAATTGACTTTAGAGCCAGTCGGGAAAAACAGGCTCTTTTTTTACTGCTTAATTTGACAATCCATGCCGCCTGAAATGCAGCAGGACAAGTGAATTTGACGAAAGAAAGGCGGGGCGTGCGAAGAAAATCTGGCAGCAGTACTACAACATGTCGGAAAAAAATTCTTTTTTTTGCATTTTTTTGTGGAAATTGATAGCTGTGGTTCCTAACGTAGTGGCAAAAGTGTATTTGTTTTTGTTTTATATTTTTTTTATAATTGTGACAGAAGGTTTTTAGAAATACCCTGGCCGGCGGGGATTTATGCGACATTCGTAATTATTGTACAGGAGGAAAAGGTATGAATTCCAAATTTCAAGACACATTAATGAAGTACATGATGCCGATCGCGAATAAAGTGGAACAGCAGAAGCACTTGCAGGCGATTAAAGATGGAATGATCTCGATTGTTCCGATTATTATTGTCGGTTCGATCAGCCTGCTGCCGTTAGCGCTTGCGAACCTGATCGGGAGCGGGCCGGTGTATGACTTCTTGAATGCGCATATGTCTGTTTTTACATATGCGGGGATGTTTACGACGGATATGCTGTCTATTTATGCGGCGATGTTTATTGCGATCGCGCTGGCAAAGCGTTATGATATCTGCAATAACCTGACAGGCGCTACGGCGATTATGGTGCACCTGATCTTAAGCGGGCTGTCGATTGAGGGCGGCATGGATATCTCTTATTTGGGAGCGTCGGGATTGTTTACCTGTATTGTTTCCGCGATACTCAGCGTGGAAGTGACCAGGATTTTGACGAAGAAGAAAATTATTATCAGGCTGCCGGACAGCGTGCCGACGATGGTAGGCGAGAGTTTTGCGTCGCTGATTCCGCTGCTTGTAAATGCATTGATTGCCGTTGTGATTGCAAATCTTTCCCTGTCGTTTGGCGGAAAGGTATTCCCGGCATTTATTATGAGCATCCTGGCTCCGGCGATCAGTACGATGGATACGCTGCCGGCGCTGTTGATTGTGATTTTCCTGACACAGTTTTTGTGGTTTTTCGGGCTGCACGGGCCGTCAATCACCTCTGCGGTGTGGGCGTCGTTTGCGATTGCCTATGAAGCGGAGAATATGGCAAATTATGCGGCTGGCCAGCCGGTAGAGCATATCTTTACGTTTGGGCTGTTCTATTCGGTATTGCAGGTAACGGGTTCCGGGCTGACGATTGGGCTGGTTATTATGATGATGCGGTCGAAAGCGCAGTCGTTAAAGTCGATTGGGACCGTTGGGTTTGTGCCGACGCTGTTTGGGATTAATGAGCCGATTATCTTCGGCGCGCCGATTATTTTGAATCCATTTTTATTTATCCCGTTTGTATTCGGGCCGTTGGTGATTACAATTCTTACCTATTTTAGTATGACAAGTGGGCTGGTAGGAAAGCCGATCGCAGGCCCTCCAGGATTCCTTCCTCCGGGTGTCGGGGCGTTTATTATGACTCTGGATTGGAAGTGTGTAGCGCTTGTATTTGTGAATTTGATTATTATGACGATATTTTACTATCCATTCTTTAAGATGATGGAAGCTGATGAGTTAAAGAAGGAACAGGGTGAAGCAGCTTAAGAGTTGATAGGAGAGAACGATGTTTACGAGAAGACAATCCAAGCTATTGGAAATATTGCTGAATAATGTGCAAGGGGTTACAGGTACGAAGCTTGCAGAATATCTGGAAGTGTCTTCTCGTACGATTCGCAGTGAGATCGGAGAGATTAACCGTGCCTGGGCGGATGGGAATATTATTCAGTCCTCCAGACGGCGCGGCTATTATATAGAAGAAACAGATTTGGCTGCGGTCAGGAGTTATTTTCTGTCAGCGGGGCACGACAAGGGAGAGGAAGAAGTAGCAGACCGCGGATGGATGATTCTTGGCATGGTGCTGGAAGCGGGGCGTGCGGACATTTTTGATATCGGAAATGTGCTTGCCTTGTCGCAGCCGGCGGTATATAAGGAGATCAGCCGTTTCCAGAAAAAGCTGCTGTCTGAGTATCAGTGTGAGCTGCTGCGGATGAGCGGGGACAGAATCTGGATCGAGAATGACGAGACAAAAATCCGCCAGACGCTGTTTCGCATTATTAAAAATGAGACGCAGAACCGTACGAGACATTATGTGTGGTTTTTAAAGACGTTTTTACAAAAGGATTTTGACCAGAAGGAATATGAATGGATCGTGAAGCTGGTCAAGGAATATTTTGACAGCAGGTGTATCCAGATATCGGATGACAATTTGTACATGATTGTCAGCGCGGTTTATATTACGATGGTGCGCGGGCTTCAGAATCATAAGGTAGCGACATATGTGGAGACGGAGCCGGGAAAAGAGGAGGTGCAGCAGCTTTTCCGGTTTTTGGAGGAGCAGGGGTTTGTGTTTGACCAGGGCGACCGGCAGGTGCTGGAGGGCCTGCTGCACGGGTTTCGGCTTGCTTCCAATATGTCTGCGGAGAATGAGATCGACAGCCTGAGTATCCTGATTCTGGAGGACTTTTGCCATGATGTGATGGAAAAATACCATTTTGACTTATGGCAGTCGCAGAGTTTTTATGATAATATTTTAAACCATATTGAATATATGATGCGCAGGATGGGAACCGGATATGAGGCGAAGAATCCGATCCTGAATGAGATTAAGAAGCAGTATCCGTATGCGTATGAGATTTCGATGCTGATGGTGCCGATTGTGTATCGGTACAAGAACTGTTATATCCAGGATGACGAGATTTCGTTTATTGCGATCTTTGTCGAGCACTTTCTGGAAAATGTCAATAAAAAGCTGGAGGCAGTCATTATCAGCTCTACCAGATTCAGTGTGAACAGCATCGTCAGCAACTGGATACAGACGAATTTTCAAAATCAGATCGAGATTGTAGACATTATGCCAAAGCACAGCCTGGAGCAATATCTGCAAGAGCATTCTGTAGACCTGGTGATTTCGATTATGGACACGTTTGTCCATCCTACGGTGGCGACATTTCGGGTGGACGGGATACCGACCGCTTATACGCTGGCGGCGATGAATGCTTTGGTGTACAAGATACGGGTAAACTATCGGTTTCGCGAGATTATCAAGGAACATTTTAATAAAAAGACGATTCGGATCTACAAGGAGAAGGTGGATTTTGTACAGCTCATTGAAGATTTGTCAGAAGCGCTCAAGGAGGGGGATTATATTTATGACGTCAATGAGTTTGTCAATGATGTGCTCCAGCGGGAGGTCAATTATCCGACCTCTATCGGCGACTGGTTTATGATCCCGCATCCGCTTGTGACGTTTGCGAAAAAGACGGCGATCGGTGCGGCAATTTTGAAAAAACCGCTGCTGGTACAGGGCAAGGAGATACAGTTGGTTTTTTTGCTGGCGATGGAGCGCAAGCAGAATGAGCAGATTGGTGTTTTGTTTGAGTTTTTCCGTCATATGGCGCTGGACCGGTCGGCAATCGGCAGGCTTGCCGCGGTAGAGACGGAGGAAGAATTTGTGGAGGTGCTGATCCAGATATCCAATTCACTGGAAATCTTGTGATTTGCGGAAAGGAGAAGAAACGTTAACGATGAAGAAGTTTTCAATTGTGATTGCCGGAGGCGGCAGTACGTATACGCCGGAAATTATTTTAATGCTGTTAGACAACCTTGACAGGCTGCCGCTGCGGTCGGTCAAGCTGTATGACAATGATGGAGAGCGCCAGAATAAGGTGGCGAAGGCATGTGAGATCTTAATTAAAGAAAAAGATCCTTCGATCGAGTATCTTGCGACAACAGACCCGAAAGAGGCTTATACAGATGTCGATTTCTGCCTGGCGCATATCCGCGTCGGCAAGTTGGCGATGCGTGAGCTGGATGAGAAAATCCCGTTAAAATACGGGGTAGTCGGGCAGGAAACCTGCGGCCCAGGCGGGATTGCGTATGGGATGCGTTCGATTGCGGGCGTACTGGAAAATATTGACTATATGGAGAAATATTCGCCAAACTGCTGGATGCTGAACTATTCTAATCCGGCGGCGATCGTGGCGGAAGCGTGCAGGCGCCTGCGCCCAAATTCCCGTGTCATTAATATTTGCGATATGCCGATTGGGATGGAGCAGAGCTTTGCAAAAATACTTGGATTTAACGACAGAAAAGAAATGGACGTGCGCTATTTCGGGCTGAACCATTTCGGATGGTGGACATCCATTAAGGATGCGGACGGCAAGGAGTATATTGGCGAGCTGATCGAGCACCAGCTTACCTACGGCAACTGCCCGAAGGAATCGACAGAAAAAGATTATACGGATGAAAGCTGGCATGAGACGGCAAAGAAGGTCAAAGACCTCGTAGCAGTAGACCCAACGATGTCGCCAAGCTCTTATTTGCAGTATTATCTGTATTCTGACGATATGGTGGCACATTCCGACCCGAACTATACGAGGGCAAACCAGGTCATTGACGGCAGGGAAAAACGGGTCTTTGGAGAATGCGCCAAGATCGAAGCGGCAGGCACCGCAAAGGATACGAAGCTGGAAATCGGCATCCATGCGCTGTTTATCGTAGACCTTGCTACTGCGCTTGCATTTAATACAAAGGAGCGGATGCTGCTGATCGTGGAAAATAAAGGGTCGATTGAAAATTTCCCGTCAGACGCGATGGTAGAGATCCCTTGTATTGTTGGAAAGGACGGCTATGAGCCTCTTAGCATCGGCAAAATACCGACGTTCCAAAAGGGGCTGATGGAGCAGCAGGTAGCAGTGGAGAAGCTGACCGTAGACGCATGGATGGAAGGAAGCTATCAAAAGCTCTGGCAGGCGCTTACACTGTCAAAGACGGTACCGAGCGCAAAGGTTGCGAAGTTGATTCTGGATGACCTGATCGAAGCAAACAAAGGTTATTGGCCGGAATTAAAATAAAAAACAAACATGTTACGAAATAAGAAAGGAGTCTCTTATGAATATCTTATTATGTTGTAATGCAGGAATGTCCAGCTCTATTTTAGTAAAAAAGATCCGTGAAGCAGCCGAGAAGCGCGGGATGGAAATTAATATTACAGCGGTTCCAAGCGCAGCAATCCGCGATGAAGTGGGCAAATGGGATGTATGCCTGGTAGGGCCGCAGCTTGTGTATGCGGTATCGAACATTAAGTCCCAGTTGAATATCCCGGTAGCAAGTGTGGAACCAAGAATCTATGCGATGGCAGATGGAGATAAGGCGCTTGATTTTGCTATGGGCCTGATGGAAGGATAAGGATACGATAAGATGGTAAATATTGAGAAAATATCAGAGACTGCGATGCAGGTCATTACATATTCAGGGATGGCAAAATCCTGTTATATGGAAGCGCTGGAGCTGGCAAAACAGGGAAAGATGCAGGAATCCAGTGAAAAAATGGACGAAGGCAGCAGCCATTTTGTAGAGGCGCATCATGGGCATATGGATGTGCTACAGGAAGAGATGAGCACAGAAGAGCCGCAGATCAGCCTGCTTATGACACATGCAGAGGATCAGCTTATGGGGGCAGAGATGCTCAAAACGGTCATTTCGGAGCTGATTGAGATATACAAACAGAAATAACCGCATTAAGAAAGACAAAAGGAGGAAATAAAACAATGGGAAGTTATAATATATGGGCAGCTTCAGTAACAGCAAATGGGTTTGCGGCAGATGAGATTATATCCTGCCTGCAAAAGTCAATCCGCAGGGCGATGGTAGAGGAGGCATGTCAGTATGCATATGAGCTGTATGTGTCGGGCCCGGTATTTTTAGAGAAGATGTGGAGAAGGCTGCTTACGATTTCGGTAGAGGATGTAGGGTTTGGTAATTTGAATGCAGCGGTGCAGGTCAATACGATGAATGAGATGCGTAAGAACTTTCCGTATGATGACGGGGATCAGCCGATGTATTTTATTCATGCGATCCGTATTTTGTGCGAGAGTGAGAAAGACCGTTCCAGTGATTATTTGAAGAATATTATTATCAAAGAGGCGGCAATGGGTAAGAAGCCGGAGATTATGGATGTTGCGCTTGATAAGCATACGAAGAGAGGCCAGGAGATGGGCAGAGGTTCTAAGCATTTCTTTGAAGAGGGGACGAAGGTGATTCCGCAGCTTAAGATTGATAATGATTATAGGGAGCGGTATGGGAAGATTTTGGAGAGTTACAGCCCGGATAAGAATGTGCCGAATGCGTTTCAGTATAATACGGGGCAGTATTAGAAGGTTGATTTGAGAGGGGAAAAAAGTCATGGACGGTGGGTTCATGGCTTTTTTTTGCGTGGGGGGGGGGGATGGGGAGGGGACGCTGGGAAAGGGGATTGGCGCGCCCGGCTGGTGTCCGTTCCAGAATATTAAGAAGCCCTAAGCATTCTGCTGGGACGTTGTGGCTCCGTCCGGGCGCGGCACCTAGTTCGCCCTGGCGTTCCGCCAGCA
>CAMUPC010000069.1 GCA_947090545.1 uncultured Eubacterium sp.
GCCACAGCGTAGCCGCAGGATGCTTAGGGCTTCTTAACCTTCTGGAACGGACGCAGCCAGGGTGTGCCAATCCCCTCTCCCAGCGTCATAATGTCAAAAATGTCATTTAGGGCTTCTTAACCTTCTGGAACGGACGCAGCCAGGGCGTGCCAATCCCCTCTCCCAGCGTCATAATGTCAAAAATGTCATATTTCAGAAAGATTTCAGTAACATGCGCCTGCTACAATACACGCAGGAGGTGTACATATGAATATTTTAGCAACCGAAAACCTAAAAAAGTATTACGGAACCGGGCAAACACAGGTCAAGGCACTAGACGGCGTGACCCTTTCTATCCAAAGCGGAGAGTTTGCAGCGATCGTAGGCACGTCCGGCAGCGGCAAATCGACACTGTTGCATCTGCTTGGCGGCCTGGATACGCCTACATCCGGCAGGGTTATTGTGGACGGCAGGGATATTTCCGGCATGACAAGGGATGAGCTGACAATTTTCAGGCGCAGGAATATCGGGTTTGTGTTCCAGAATTATAACCTGCTGCCATTAATGAACGTATGGGAAAATATTGTGCTGCCGATCCGGTTGGACGGTATCCAGCCCGACCGCAGGTTTGTAGAGGGGCTGTTGGAGATGCTCGGCATCAAAGAGAAAAAATACGCGATGCCAGGCGAGCTTTCCGGCGGGCAGCAGCAGAGGGTCGCGCTGGCGAGGGCTTTGGCGGCGAAGCCTGCGATCATCCTTGCCGACGAGCCGACCGGGAACCTGGACAGCCGTACCGGGCAGGATGTAGCGGGGCTGATCCGTACAAGCAGTGAGAGGCTGTCGCAGACTGTTGTGATGATTACGCATAATGAGGAGATCGCGCAGATGGCGGGCAGGATCATACGCATCGAGGACGGGAAGCTTGTGTTGGAGCCAGCGTCGGCAAAAAATGAGCGGGAGGTTGTATTATGAATGTAAAAAACCGACAGGTTGTGCGGGAAATTGCCTGGACGACTTACCGTGCCGAGACGAAACGCAACGTACTGTCTGTCTTTGCTATCGCGATGGCTTCGTTTTTTATTGCGGTTATGACGGCGGCAGGCACAAGCTATTGGCATACGCTGACCGAGCGCCAGCTTCGGATGCAGGGGATCGATTACGATATCTCGCTGGGTGAGCCGCGCCAGGACCAGGTAGAGACGGTGCGCGCGCTGGACAGTGTCCGGTATGCGGGGATTAAGGTGTTATGTATGGAGGCAGAGCAGTACCGGGATCTTGCAATTGATGGGGCGGATTTTTACTGGCTGGACGAAGTATGCTGGGAAAAACAGGTCGTCCCTGCGCTGAAAGCTTATGAGGGGCAGTATCCGCAAAAAGAAGAAGAGATTATGGTAAGTACGGCGTTACTGAATGCGATGCGGATTACGCAGCCGAGCGTCGGCATGAAGCTGCCGCTTACGTATCATACGATGGCAAAAGACAATGCGGGAACGCAGGTAAGGGAATTTACACTGAGCGGCTGGTTTTTAGACTACAGCGGCACGCAAAAGGGATATGTTTCCCAAGCGTTTTTTGACTCCACCGGCGTAAAGCAGACGGATTTTGAACTGGGTGCGCTTACGGTTTCGCTTGTCAATCCGCTGTATTTTTCAAAGGATCTTGCGGCGATGAACGACGCCGTCGGGCTTGCAGGCACCCAGACGATAGAGGCAGACCATGGAGCAGCCGAGCGTTTTTGCAGGATTGTGGCGGCGCTTGCGGCAATGCTTTGTATGGTGCTTGCGAGCGCTTATTTTTTTATATATAATACGATGTATCTATCGATATCGAAAAATATCCGTTATTACGGGCAGCTAAAGACGGTCGGCATGACCAGCGTCCAGCTAAAAGGAATTGTATACAGGCAGGCGTTTTTTTCAGCCGTACCAGGCATTGCGCTGGGGCTTGGCTGCGCGGCATTTGTATCCCAAACCGCAGTGCCGAAAATGCTTGCCGCACTTGGCGGTGCATCTGAGGAAGCGCCAGTCCAGGCGGCGGCGCCCGCGTTCCTTGCCGCAGGAGCATTTGCGTTGCTTGTTAATAGGATAAGCTGTAGAAAGCCTGCGAATATTGCAGGAAGCTGTTCGCCGATCGAAGCAATGCGTTACCAGCCCGGCGCAGCAAAAAGGCGCAGGCGCGAAGCGTTTAGCCTGCCCCGCATGGCGTTTTGGAACCTGTCTCGGGACAAAAAGCAGGCGTCCGTGATTTTGTTATCCTTTGTAATAGCATTATCTGTCTTTCTCGCCGCAAACGCCGTGATCTATGCAAATGGCGCAAAGCGCATCCTGAACCATATTTCCGATTATGATATCCAGTTTTTAAACCAGACGATGCTGCGAGGGGAAAAGCAGGTTTTTACCGAAGAAAAGCTTGCCGCGCTCTCGGCAGTCGACGGGGTTCATGCCGTACGTACGGTGTATTCCGCTGCCGCTGCGGTTCCGTACCAGGAGGACGTATTTGGAGCATATTACCGTGCGCTGTACGAGTCAGTGTACAGTCCGGGCAGCTATGAAGAAGATATTGGAAAATACAGGGAGGATGAACACAGCGAATGGGCGGAGGATTTTTTTGGTACGCGCCTTGTCGCCATCGATGCAGCAGGCTTCCAGAAGTTTAACGAACAGCTTGGCAGTACGCTTGATGAAAAAGCGTTTGCGCAGGGCGAATTTGCAGTAACGGTAGAGCAGAGATTTGTTTCGGGTGATTTCGGCATGGCTGGAAAAACCGTCCGCTTCCGGCTGCCGCAGGGAGTGTCGCCGGATACCGAATACAGTATCCGGCTTGCGGCGGTCGGCTCAGCCGGGGCATCCCCGTATTATTTCTCAGGAGGCTATACGCCTGTCATTATTGTCAGCGAGCCGTTTGCCAAAAAGCTGTTGGGCGAGCCTATGGCGGAGCTGGTTGAAGTGGATTATGAGCAGCCGTTTGACGAAGCGGCAGAAGCGGCAGTAAAGGCAGTGTTTGCCGGTGAAAAAAAGGTGACGTCCCGGTCAAAATTAGAACGGTACGAATCGATGGAGGCAGACGAGCAAAAGGTCAAAGTGCTTGGATGCAGTATCGCAGGCTTGATTGCAGTGCTGGCGCTTTGCAACTACCTGAATATGGCAGCGGCAGGCATCCAAAACCGCGCCAGGGAATTTGCGGCGTTAGAAAGCATCGGCATGACGACAAGGCAGATCCATACTGTGCTCCGACTGGAAGGAGCTTACTATGGGCTTGCTTCGACGGCGGTATCGCTTGTCGTTGGCATTCCGTTCAGCTATTTTGTGTTTCAGGGGCTTGCTTCATACAGTGTCCCGTTTGCCATTCCGTGGAAGAGCAGCCTGCTTTTTTATGCGGCGGCAGTTGCCCTGTGTATCGCGGTGCCTGTGGCGCTGTATCGAAGGACGCACAAGGAGAGTGTGATTGAGCGGATGCGGCGGGGAGATGAATAATGCTGTGCACGAAGGGGCATCACTGGTTCCAATAGCGCTGCGCCAGGCGGATGAATGCTTCCGCAGGCTTTGACAGGTAGTGGCCCTTGCGGTAAGCAATCGCAAGCTCCCAGACTGGATTTTGTGGCAGGACAAAATAAGCGATGCTTTCTTGTTCCAAGGCATAGGTTTCTGGGATGAGCGTACAGCCCATAGATTTTTTCACCATCGTATACAGTGTGCGGTTGCTTGCTGTTTCAAATAGGATGCGGGGCGAAAATCCAGCCGTTTCAAATAACGGATCGATGACGCCCCGTAGCGTGGAGCCTTTAAACATCAGGATAAACATAGTGTCTGCAAAATGCGACAGGCTAATATGCGCATAAGGTGCATAAGGCTCGTTTGCATGTGCAGCAAGTGGGTGCGTGCGCGGAATACCAAGAAGAATCCGCTCTGTCCGTATAGATACAAATTCCATGCCGGGCAGCTTGTCCTGGCCGGTCAGCGTGACGAAGCCAATATCCAGATAATCCTGCATCAGCATGGAAAGCTGTTTTTTAACATGGATTTCTTGCGGTTCGATGGTGATATTCGGAAACAGTGCGTGAAAATCAGCATAAATATGCAAAAGCATCGTGGTGCCTCTCTCCGGCGTTAAGCCAATCCGCAGAGAACCGGCGTTATTTCCGGCAATGTCGCGGATGCGTGCGTAAGCTTCCCGTTTTTGCTCCAGCATTCTGCGGCCGTAATCGATATAAATCTGTCCCGCTTGTGTTGGGCGCAGTTCATATTTGCTGCGGTGGAATAATGGCAGCCCGAGCTCTTTTTCCAGTTTTAAGAGCTGCTGGTTTAATCCGGACTGCGAAATGTATAGCTGGGCAGCGGCTTTTGTAATACTTCCTTCATCTGCGATTTTAACGATATATTCGATTTGGCGCAGGTCCATGGCGTTCTCCTTCAAGCCTTGATCAATCTTTGTGTTTTTGTTGATTTTGCTATAAGTTTTACTTAGTGAGTATGAGAAAAATAGTAATTTGACTAATTCTTCCTTTTTTTATACAATAAATTCAGCAAAAATGCAAGAGAAAATAACAAAAAGGGAGGATTTTAAAATGCCAAAGATTACGAAAATGGAAGTTTTCCCGGTGGCGGGAAAGGACAGTATGGAATTAAACTTAAGCGGCGCACATGCACCGTTTTTTACAAGGAATATCGTGGTGCTTTCCGCAGACAACGGCGAGACGGGGATCGGCGAGGTGCCGGGCGGAGAGAAAATTACGAATGCCTTAAAGGAATGTGTGCCGATTGTAGAAGGGACGGATATTGCAAAGTACAAAAGTATGCTGCTGAAAGTAAAAGCACATCTGGATGCGAAGGGGGAGACAGACGTGCGGGGCAACCAGACATTTGACCTGCGTACCGGTGTGCATGTAATCACGGCAATTGAGGCGCCGTGCCTGGATCTTTTGGGAAAATATCTAGGCGTTCCTGTATGCGAGCTGCTTGGCGACGGACAGCAGCGGGATCAGGTGCGGATGCTTGGATACCTGTTTTTTGTCGGCGATCGCAGGAAAACGGGCCTGCCATATGATTCTGAGCTTGATGCGGACTGCGAATGGTATCGCCTGCGTAACGAAGAAGCGCTGGATGCAGAAAAGATCGTAGCAATGGCGCGCGCAGTGAAGGAGAAATATGGATTTGCCGATTTTAAACTTAAGGGCGGAGTGCTTAAAGGGGACGAAGAGATGAAGGTGATCCGGGAAATGAAAAAAGCGTTTCCTGACGCACGCATCGATTTGGACCCAAACGGCGGATGGCTTCTGGAAGAAGCGGTGGAATATGTCAAAGGGATGCAGGGGATACTGACTTACTGCGAAGACCCATGCGGCGCTGAAGGCGTCTATTCCGGGCGTGAAATCGTAAGTGAGTTTCGCAGGCGTACCGGATTTCCGACAGCGACTAATATGATTGCGACAGACTGGCGGGAGGTCGGCCATGCGCTGGAATCTCAGGCAGTAGACATTATTTTGGCAGACCCACATTTCTGGACGATGAGCGGTTCGGTAAGAGTGGCGCAGATGTGCCATGATTTTGGTTATACATGGGGTTCCCATTCCAATAACCATTTTGATATTTCGCTAGCGATGTTTACACAAGTCGGCGCTGCGGTTCCGGGCGAGTACAATGCTCTGGATACTCATTGGATCTGGCAGGAAGGCAGGGAACGCCTGACAAAAGAGCCGCTCCAGATCGTAGATGGATGCGTGGCAGTGCCAAAGAAACCAGGGCTTGGCGTAGAAGCGGATATGGACCAGATCTTAAAGGCGCACAAGCTGTATCAGGAGCGCTGTCTAGGCGGCAGAGATGATGCGGCGGGGATGCAGTATCTGATTCCGGGATGGAAATTTGATGCGAAAAAGCCTTGTTTGGTGCGTTAAAATTTTGCTGTAGGACGCTGCCAGGCGCCAGGATGTGCCGATCCCATCTCCTGGCGTCCTTTCGCCTAAAAGTGCAATAAACTACCTCCACAAAATACTACTTAAAAAGCTTTCTGTACCTGTTACAGCGTTACAGCCACGCTGTGCCGGGACGGAAAGCTTTTTTGTATATGATTTCACATTATGAAATGATTGAAATAAAATTTATTTCATAAAAGAAAGATAATGCAGATAAAACTAAAAATAATTTATTTTTTGTCATCTATTTCCATAGTAAAAATCCATATATTTCAATATAATATCATTGAAAGAGATGAAACGCATCTTCTAAAACAAATTTAAGGAGGAATAAAAGAAATGAAAGTAGGATTTATTGGATTGGGAATTATGGGAAAGCCGATGAGCAAAAATCTGGTGAAAGCAGGCCATGAGCTGGTTGTATGTGATTTTAACAAGGCATCGGTGGACGAGCTGACGGCAATGGGAGCAAAAGGAGCGCAGAACGGCGCGCAGGTAGCCAGTGAATGTGATGTAATTATTACGATGGTGCCAAATTCTCCGCATGTGCGTGCGGCGGTGTTAGGAGAAGGCGGGGTCGCAGAGACGGCAAAGCCGGGTACGGTTTTGATTGATATGAGCTCGATTGACCCGGTAGAGAGCAAAAAAATCGGCGCTGAGCTTGCGGAAAAAGGGATTGATATGCTGGATGCCCCTGTATCCGGCGGAGAACCGAAAGCGATTGACGGCACGCTGTCTGTCATGGTAGGAGGCAAAAAGGAGCTGTTTGATAAATACCAGGAGCTGCTGCTTGTGATGGCTGGATCTGTCGTATATGTCGGCGAGCTTGGATCTGGAAATGTGGCGAAGCTGGCAAACCAGATCGTTGTAGCGGTGAATATTGCCGCGGTTTCCGAAGCGCTTACATTTGCGAAAAAAGCGGGCACCGATCCAGAGCTTGTTTATCAGGCAATCCGCGGCGGGCTTGCGGGCTCTACGGTGATGGATGCGAAAGCACCAATGATGCTTGCCGGCAATTATGAGCCGGGCTTTCGTATTGAGCTGCATATCAAAGACTTAAACAATGCGCTCAATGCTGCGCACGCGATCAATTCTCCAGTGCCTTTGACCGCGCAGCTTATGGAAGTGATGCAGTTCTTAAAGGCAGATGGATGCGAAAAAAATGACCATGACAGTATTGTAAAATATTATGAAAAGATTTCAGGGACAAGCATTGTAAAAGGAAAGTAAAATACAAAGGAAGGATTGCAGTAAAATTCCCCTTCGGCAGTTAAAATAACGATGCACAAGCACAGGCGGGATGGACGGACTTGAACGAAATTTTTGATAGGATGGCTGTACTTTTGCAGGAGATGTTCCGGTTTTAATTGCCGGAAAGGGAAATTTATTGTAATATCATGAGGTGAGAAAAATGAGTGAATCTACACGGATGCTGATCGGCCTGGTTGTCGGTATTGCCATTATGGTTGTCCTTGTGTCAAAGACAAAGGTGCATACCTTTATCGCCCTTATGATTGCGTCGGGAATCACTGGAATCATCGGCGGGATGCCGTTTGTCAGCATTACAGATGAGGATGGTACGACGATTACAGGACTGGTCACAGCGATTCAGGACGGGTTTGGAAATACGTTAAAAAGTACGGGCATTATTATCGGATTGGGCGTTATGATGGGCGGTATTCTGGAAAAATCAGGCGCTGCGGAAAAAATGGCATATTCTTTTATTAAAGCTGTCGGAAAGAAAAAAGAGGAATGGGCGCTTGCCATTACCGGGTGGTTTATTGCGATTCCAGTTTTTGCGGATTCTGCTATCGTGATCTTTGCTCCGCTTTGCAAGGCAATTTCTAAAGTGACAGGAAAGTCGCTGATCGGACTGGCGCTTGCAATGGCGGCGGGACTGCAATTGACACATTGCCTGGTGCCGCCGACGCCAGGGCCTACAACAGCGGCAAGTATGCTGGGTGCGGACGTGGGACAGATGATTATCTGCGGATCGCTTATTTCCATACCGATGCTGATCATTGCGGTTTTATACTGCCAGAGAATCGGAAAGAAGATTTATCAAATACCGACGGACGACGGCGGGTTTGAACGCAAGGAATTTAAGCAGGAATACATAAAATCAATGGAAGAGCTGGATCAGATGATCGGGCAGAAGAAACTTCCGGGGCTTGGCGTTTCAATTGCGCCTATTATCGTGCCGTTAGTTTTGATTCTTGCCAATACGATCGCGGATATGGCAGGGGTAAGCATTTCCCTTCTGGCATTTCTTGGTTCTCCGATTATAGCGCTTTCCATCGGCACGCTGATTGCAATCTACGGGTTGATGGCAAAAAATCCGACGAAGGAAGTGCTGGGTGTGATGGATGACGCGATTAAAAGTACGGGCATCATTATGCTGATTACCGGTGCAGGCGGTTCACTTGGCAATGTGATCAAGGTCAGCGGCGTTGGTACGGCGCTGGGCGAGGTCGTAATGAAAATGCCGCTTCCGGCGATTCTGCTTCCGTTTATTATTGCTGCACTTATGCGTATTGCACTCGGTTCTGCAACGGTTGCAATTACAACGGCGGCGTCCCTGTCCGCTTCTTTGACGGGTGCGATTGCGGTCAGCCCGCTTTTGATGGCTGTTTCCTGCTGCGTCGGCGCGATTTCATTTTCTTATTTTAACGACAGCGGGTTCTGGGTATGGAACGGTATGTTTGGTGTCACGGAGTTAAAGGACCAGATACGGTGCAAGACAGCGATTTCCCTGATTATGGCAGGCGTCGGCATTGTAGAGCTGCTGCTTTTATCGATGTTTATTCACTAATCAGACAAACAAGAAAGGAATAGGAGGCAATCAAGATGAACACAGATCATATTAGGGGCGTAATTGTGCCGATTATTACGCCGATCGATGCAAAGGAGCAGATTGATGAAGAAAAAATGCGTGGGCAGGTGGATTTTGTTATTGCGGGAGGAATGCATGGAATCCTGGCATTCGGGAGCAATGGAGAATTTTACATGCTGGAAGAAGACGAAATGGAGCGCGGCCTTCGCATCATGCTTGACCAGGCGGCGGGAAGAGTTCCGGTTTATTTTGGCATTGGGGCAATCCGTACAAAAAAATGCATCCGCCTTGCAAAGATGGCGGCGGAAAACGGAGCCGCAGGCATTTCCGTACTCCAGCCGATGTTTTTAAAGCCTACGGAAGCGGAGCTGTTCGGGCATTTTCAGGCAATTGCGCAGGCGGTGCCGGATAAGCCGGTGCTTTTATATAACAATCCGGGCAGGGTCGGTTATACGATGTCGGCAAATCTGGTAGACCGTCTTGCGCATGAAGTGAAAAATATTGTAGGCATGAAGGATACAAGCGGGGATATTACACAGACTGCGGAATTTATCCGCAGAACGAGGGACACCGGCTTTAAAGTGTTCGGTGGAAAGGACACGCTGCTGTATGCATCGATGTGCCACGGAGCGGTTGGCGGTGTATGTACTTCCGGCAATTTTATGCCGGAGCTGCTTGCGGATATTTATAATAAGTTTGTAGAAGGGGATCTTAAGGGCTCTTTAGAAGCGCAGTTTAAGCTGAATCCGGTGCGCCTTTCCATGGATGGCGCAAGCTTTCCGGTTGCGTCCAAAGATATGGCAAACCTGCGCGGCAGAGAAATCGGGCTGCCTTACGCGCCGAGCCTGCCAACACCGGAAGGCCCTGTACTGGCAAACATACGGGCGCAGATGGAACAGGCAGGGCTTTTGTAAAGAACGGTAAAAACAAGGATTTTAGAAGAAAGCGAGAGGCTTAGAATGGGAACGTTAAGGGAAGACGCAGATCAGATTATTGCAAGGGCGATCCAGAAGGTACTGCCGGATAAGGCAGTTGCACAGGCATTAGAGCAAAAACAGTTTGACAGTGGAAGCATTTATGTCGTTGCCGCCGGAAAAGCAGCCTGGCAGATGGCACAGGCGGCGTCTGCCATACTGGGGGAGAGGATTACGCGCGGCGTGGTAATTACGAAATATGAGCACGTTAAAGGTGAGATTGCAGGTATGGACTGCTACGAAGCGGGGCATCCGGTACCAGATGAAAATTCCTTTGCCGCTACGCAGGCAGCACTGGATCTTATGAAGGGGCTTTCTTTGCACGATACGGTGTTGTTTTTACTGTCCGGTGGCGGCTCGGCAT
Source organism: uncultured Eubacterium sp. (assembly GCA_947090545.1). Classification (GTDB taxonomy): domain Bacteria; phylum Bacillota; class Clostridia; order Lachnospirales; family Lachnospiraceae; genus Eubacterium_J. The sequence goes on from CAMUPC010000069.1 coordinate 10,059, forward strand.
TGTTTGAAAAGCCGCTTGTGCCGGGAGAGGAGCTGGCGGATGTTACAAAACAGTTATTAGCCTGTGGAGCGGATATTGTAGAAATCAATACGATACGCAAACGGCTTTCTGCCGTAAAGGGCGGCAAATTCGCGAAGCTGTGCGAGCCTGCGCAGATATACAGCATTGTACTCAGCGATATTTTGGGAGATCCGCTGGATATGATCGCGTCTGGCCCTGCTTACCCGGATACCTCCTCTTGCGAAGATGCGCGTTCCATCGTCCGCAAATATAACTTAAAGCTAAGCAGCAAAGCGCTTGCGTGCCTTCAAATCGAAACGCCGAAGGAACTGTCAAATGTACAGACACAGATTACCGGAAGCGTAAAAAACCTGTGCCGTGCAGCCGCACAGGAATGCCAGGCGCTTGGGTATGAGCCAGTGATTTTGACTGACCAGTTGGAGTGCGAGGCAAAGGAGGCGGGTTCGTTTCTGGCGTCCATTGCAAAAACCCATGCGATGCTAAGAAAAAAGCTGGCGTTTGTGGCAGGCGGGGAAACGGTCGTGCACCTTACTGGAAGCGGCAAAGGCGGGCGAAACCAGGAACTTGCGCTTGCGGCGGCAGCCGGTATTGCGGGGCTGACAGGGACGGCTGCGTTCAGCGTAGGCAGTGACGGGACTGATGGGCCGACGGATGCAGCAGGCGGCTATTGTGACTGGCAGACGAAGCAGAGCCTGATGGAACAGGGAATCGATATTTTTGAAACGCTAAAGCAAAATGACGCTTATTATGCGCTGCAAAAATGCGGCGGGCTGATCGTGACCGGAGCAACCGGGACGAATGTTAATGATGTGGCGGTGCTGCTGATTAACGGGGAATCTTAAGGAGAAAAAAGATGCGTAAGTATGTGAAAATCAATGATCGAGACAATGTGGCGATTGCCGTGAGGGATATTGCTGCTGGTACGCAGATCGAAGATGGGCTGACAGCAAACGACGATATTCCGCAGGCTCATAAAATTGCGCTGTGCGATATAGAAAAGGGCGGAGAAATTATTCGTTACGGGGTTGTGCTGGGATTTGCAAAAGAAGCAGTCCAAAAGGGCGACTGGATTAACGAGCATATGCTGGAGCTTCCGCAGAGCCCGTCGCTTAAGGATATGGCGTACGGCACTAATCTGGTGCCTATGGAAAAGCTGCCAGAGCCGCCGCGGACGACGTGGATGGGATACCGCAATAAAACAGGCCCTGCCGGCACGAAAAACCTGCTTGGAATCGTAACGACCGTCCAATGCGCGGCAGGCGTTTTAAAGCAGGCGGCAGAAAGGATCAGGCGCGAGATTTTGCCGAAATATCAATATGTGGACGGGGTGGTCGCTGTGACACATCCGTATGGCTGCGGAGTTGCCATTAACGCGCCGATGGCGGATATTCCAATCCGGGCGGTTACGAATTTAATCCACCATCCGAATTTTGGCGGTGAGATTATGGTGGTTGGGCTTGGCTGTGAAAAGCTGACTTACGACCGGGTACTGCTGCAAGAGGAAATTACGCCGGAAAATGTGCTGACGTTGCAGGATTGTGCGGGACATGACGCTATGATGCAGGCAATTTTGGATATGGCGGAAAACAAGCTGGAACGGCTGAATCTGCGCAGGCGGGAAGAACTGCCGCTCAGTGAACTGCTGATTGGGATGCAGTGCGGCGGAAGCGATGCATTTTCTGGCATTACAGCGAATCCAAGCGCGGGCTATGCAGCGGATATGCTTGTGCGAGGCGGTGCGACGGTGTTGTTCAGCGAAGTGACAGAGGTACGCGACGGTGTGCATATGCTGGCGGCACGCTGTGCGGACGAAAAGACGCGTGACCGCCTAGCGGAAGAGATGCGCTGGTATGACAGCTATCTGGAGGACGGCGGCGTAGGACGTGACGCCAACCCGACGCCGGGCAATAAAAAAGGCGGGCTTGCAAATATTGTGGAAAAGGCGATGGGGAGCATTGCAAAAAGCGGTACAAGCCCGATTGCAGAGGTGCTTTCCCCAGCACAAAAGCCGACCCGCCATGGGCTGATTTATGCGGCAACTCCGGCAAGCGACATCGTATGCGGTCCAAGCCAGACAGCAAGTGGCATCGGCCTCCAGGTATTTATGACTGGACGAGGTACGCCGTACGGGATGGAGATCTGCCCGGTCATTAAGGTATGCAGCCGTAATGAGATGAAGGAGCATTGGTTTGACATGATCGATATTTCAGCGGGAGACGTGGCGACTGGGGAAAAGACGATCGCGGACGTTGGAACAGAAATCTTTCATATGATCCTGGATACTGCAAGCGGGATTAGGATACCGTTCAGTGACCAGTATGGTTTCTATAATGATCTGTGTATATTTAATCCGGCGCCGATTACCTGATGGCGTACCCATAGATTTCGCTTGTTTTTTCTTTGCAGATTGCTTATGATAAACATAGTAAGGAAACTGCAAAGGAGAGAAACAGATGTCAAAAATACATGTCCTTGTTCCCAGCCAGGAACTGGCGGATTATGCGTTGCAGATTATTGCGGAGGAAAAAATGGATTCCTGCCAGGTTGAAGTGATTCGTACAAGCCATGCTGTACAGGCGGCGCGTGACGCGATCAGCAATGGTGCGAATGTGATTGTAGCACGTGGGCTCCAGGCAGATTTTATTAGGGAATACACGAAGATACCGCTTGTTAATATATCCATGACCGGGCAGGAGGTCGGACTGCTGGTTGAGGAGGCAAAGAGGATGACGAAAAAAGAAAATCCGGTGATTGCCTTTATCGGACATTATACCATGTTTCCAGATTCCAGCTATATGAATGAAATTTTTCATGCACAGCTTCTGTTTTATACGTACGAAGACCGCAGCCGGATCGAGGCGCTTGTGCAAAAGGCGGCCGCGCAGGGGGCGGATATCGTTGTCGGGGGTGAGCGGGTACTTAAGTGTATGCAGCAGTATCCGCTCGTACAGGCGCTGTTTCTGCGTACGCGGGAGGATTCGCTGCGCAAAGCGCTGCATGTGGCGCGTAAGATGGTGTATACATCCCAGGTGGAAAAAGAAAATAACGCGCAGTTTATGACTGTGCTGGAGACGGTATACAACGGCGTGCTTAAGGTGGACATGGAAAAAAATGTGACGGCTGCCAACCATGCGGCTGCATGGATTTTAAACCGTACAGAAGCGACGTTTATCGGAAAAAAATTGTATGAAGTGATGCCGCAGCTAGAAGAAAGCTATCTGGACCAGGTGCTTTTGGGGGAACGTGAGATCCTAACGACGACTGTGCGCATAGGAAGGGATTCCTATATGGTTTCGATTGCCCCGATTGCTTACGACGGAGGGATTACGGGCGTAATTATTTCCATCCACAAGATTCCGACCGGAAGCAGGAAAAGCCAGGACTTGTTTGAGGATAATTTATTGTTCGGCTATTTGAGCACAGGGGATTTCTGCAAAATCGATACCCGCTCAGAGCGGATGAAAAAATGTATCGAGCTGGCGCGAGCATATGCACTATCTTCCGCTCCGGTTATTATTTATGGGGAAACCGGGACGGAAAAGGAGGTGCTGGCACAGGGCATTCACAATAATGGTTATCAGAAAAACAGCCATTACCTGACGGTAAATTGCAGTGGAATGACGCAGGAGCAGCAGCTTGCAGTCTTGTTTGGGGAAGGAAGCACCGATACAAAGGGGGCGGCATTGGAGCGGGCAGCCTTTGGTACGCTTCTAATTCGGGATATTGATGAATTGTGTCTGCGCTGCCAGTACCGTCTGCTGCGGGTCATGAGGTACAAGGTGTTTATGAAAACGGATATTGAAGAAGTACCAGCTATGGAAGTACGCATTATTGCAACTGCGAGGGAGGAGCTGGCGCAAAAAGTGCGAAAGGGACAGTTCCGGGAGGATTTGTATTATCTGCTGAATGCGTTTGCGATTCATCTGCCGCCGTTGCGTGAGCGCAGGGAGGATATTCCGGGTATGGTGCAGAGCTATTTTCGCCAGTATAATAAAAAATATTCCAAGCGCGTGAGCCTGACGAAAGGCGGCATGGACGCCATGTGCGCCGCACGATGGGACGGTAACGCGCTGCAATTGGAACGGTTCTGCGAACGGCTTGTGCTGACCGCCCACAAGCGAAACATGGACGAGGTATGTATCCACAATCTGCTGCAAGAGCTGTACCCGAAAACGGAGACGCACGAGGGTATCAAAAGCGTCGTGGTCTATGAGCCTCCAGAGAAGGTACAATTGGAACAGGCGCTTGCACAGTGCAACAGCAACAGGCAAAAGACAGCAGAGCTGTTAGGCATCAGCACGGCGACGCTTTGGCGCAAAATGAAAAAATATGGAATCGGATAACAAACCAAAGCAGGGAGGAAGCAATGGCAAAAAATGATTATTTTGTAATCCAGGGCGAGGATTATAAACAAATGGCAATCTGCATTTTACAGGCAGCAGGCCTGGCATCGGATATTGGAGACCGGAAAAAACGTATTGGCATTAAGCCGAATATTCTTGCTGCAAAAAAGGCATCGTCTGGCGCTGTCACACATCCAGAACTGGTAGATGGCGTTTTGACATATTTAAAAAAGGAAGGCTTTTTCAACCTGGTTGTGCTGGAAGGTTCCTGGGTTGGTGACCTGACCACACAGGCGGTGCGAGTCAGCGGGATTTATGACGTCTGCCGCAGGCATCAGGTGCCGTTTGTAGATTTGCAGAAGGATTCCTTTCAGACGCTGGATGCGGCTGGAATGCCGATATCCGTCTGCGAAGAAGCGCTGCGGCTGGATTATCTGATTAATCTGCCAGTATTAAAGGGACACTGCCAGACGACAGTTACCTGTGCGCTGAAAAACAGCAAGGGCATGATCCCAAACTCAGAAAAGCGCCGATTTCACACACTTGGGCTGCATAAGCCGATTGCGCACTTAAATACGGTGATTCGACAGGACTTTATCCTGCTTGATAATATCTGCGGCGATCTGGACTTTGAAGAGGGCGGCAACCCGGTTGTGATGAACCGTGTACTTGGCTTCTGGGACCCGGTGCTCTGCGACAGCTTTGCGGCACAAAGCATGGGCTACCATCCGCTTGACATTGCGTATATCCGTCTGGCAGAGCAGCTTGGCGTAGGAAGCACAGACTTATCCAGTGCAAACAGGATATCACTCAACGAAGGCATACTCGATAAGGCACTTATAAAAGGTACAAAACGGGTGTCGCGCCTGGCGGCTTACGCTGCGCCCAAGGATGCCTGTTCAGCGTGTTATGGCTCCTTAATCTATGCCCTGGACCGCCTGAACGACGAAGGCAAACTGGCATGTCACAAAACAGGCTCAATTGCTGTTGGACAGGGGTATCGTGGGAAAACAGGTCCGATTGGCATCGGACAATGTACCGCCTGCTTTGAAAAAAATTTGGGCGGCTGCCCGCCGAATGCAGCAGATATTGCTGAATTTCTGAGAGAGTATTGGGAATAGTATGGGGTAATACATAACAGAATCATAATCTGCATGAAAGTTTTTGATATAAGTAGATAAAGATGAATCAAAGAAGTATACAGTTGATGAATGATTGGAATAAGGTTTGCGGGATGGGGACTGGATAAGACGCTCAGTAGCGTTTTCAAAGGAATGCTCAGAGAGTGATAAAAAAATTGGAAGTTGTAAAGGAGAACCCCTATGAAAAACATAAGTTCAGAAGCCGAAAAAATAATGACTGAACGTTTTGGAAAAGATACCGTTATTGCATTGGCAACAGTTGAGGACGCAGTTCCATATGTAAGAAATGTAAATGCATACTATGAAAATGGAGCATTTTATATTATTACATATGCACTTTCAAACAAAATGAGACAGATAGAAAATAACCCAATCGTTGCAATATCAGGCGAGTGGTTCACAGCACATGGGAATGGTATGAATTTAGGCTATTTTAAAAGAGAAGAAAATCAGTTGATTGCAGAGAAACTAAAAAATGCCTTTGCTGAATGGATTGATAACGGACATAATGATTTAGATGATGAAAATACGATTATTTTATGTGTGAAATTAACGGACGGATTGTTATTATCGCATGGAACGAGATATGAGTTTTAACTAAAATTTTGGAAGATTGTAAAAGAATCCGCTGCTGCTTTTTCTGTCGTTCATATGTATCATGATTGCAACGTTAAACAGAGGTGGTTGAAATGTTTATTCTGAAAAGCCGGGATATGGAATTGTAATCCTGACATGGAAGTAGTATACTGGGCAATATAGGCGCGTACAGATAAATCAGGTTTTTTAGGAGGAAATATGATTCTTGAAACAGAAAGAATGATTCTAAGAGAATATACATTACAAGATTTCAATGCGTTATATGAAATAATGTCAGATGCAGAAACCATGCAGCATTATCCGAATCCTTTTGATAAAGAGCGTACTATGAAATGGATTGAATGGAATCTCCAAAACTACAAGGAATATGGATTTGGACTGTGGGCTGTTGTTTTAAAAGAAACGGGTGAATTGATCGGTGACTGCGGGCTGACAATACAGAATATTGATGGAGAATCCCTGCCTGAAATAGGGTATCACATTCATAAAAATCATTGGAGAAAAGGTTTTGGAAGTGAGGCCGCAAGCGCGGTTAGAGATTGGGCATTTATGAATACAGAATACGATTGTCTATATTCTTACATGAAATATACAAATATTGGTTCATATTCTACTGCCATTGCAATCGGTATGAGGAAAGTGAAAGAATATCCCGATGAAAAGAATGGGATTTCATATGCATATGCCATAAAGCGTGAAGAATGGGAACGGAACTAGCTGTCTGATATTTATAAAACGCCTCGTCCTGGTATGGCAGCAGTTTCATAGCACAGTATGAAAGGTGGATATACTTATGAGTAGCTCAATGAAATGAGATATTGGCAATTTGTGGTAGACTTAACGGGTACCTATTGATATAATATGTATCAAATACTCATTGCACTGCATTACATTCTTTACCGAATGCGAGATCAACAGTACAAACTGAGCAGGCAATGGCCTTTGCGCCATAGAGCCGGGCTGCTAAATGGCGGCAACAGATTGATTTTGAACATCTGTGGGACAGTTGTATGTTCCATAGGTGTTTTTTTATACACTTTTGGAACACATTATCTCATGCCGGTGTCAATAAGAGTAATCATAACTGCTTGAAACAGAATAGGAGGATTATTTTATGACAGCGAGCAAAGAGAAACTGACAGTACAAGCCACATCAACAAAAGCTGGTGAAAGCGCTATGATACGGCGCATATCCCTCGTAGAAATTATCGGAAATATTTTACTTTCCGCCTTTAAGCTGTTTGCCGGCATTGCAGGCAATTCCGGCGCAATGGTTTCCGATGCGGTACACTCTCTTTCTGACGTCTTTGCCGTTGCCTTTGCATCCGGCTTGGCAAAAAATGGGGCAAAGCCGGTATTGTGCATTGTATCCTCTTTCTTGCAAAGAACCTTCGACCAGCTGCTGTTGGATTTATCACTGGACAGAAGCCCGGCGACCATTCTGGTAGGCAATGCGATAATCAATCCGGGGGATGCCACACACTGCGGTATTTATGATATTGCAATGCAAAGCAGTATCCCTAACCTGATTGGCCTGGCTCCGACAACAAAAGAGGAATACCTTGCTATGTTTGACTGGGCTTTGGAGCAGACGAACGCCCTGGTGGTGATCCGCGAACCCAGCGCCGTAGTATCCGCCGGACGGGAAGTGACATTTACAGATGCAGGCCTCAGATGCTATGAAGTGGCAGAAAGAGGCACTAAGGTAGCGTTTATCGGGCTGGGTAATTTCTTCCAGTTGGCAGGGCAGGCCAAGACTGCTTTGAAGGATAAGGCCGGAATAGAGGCCACAGTAATCAATCCCCGCATTTATTCCACATTGGATGAAAAAATGCTGGAAAGCCTGAAAGCAGAGCATGAAAGTTACTGAGGTGTGAATTATAACAAGTTTTGCACACAAAATGCTAAAGTGCAAGCATTTTGGCGCATGATTCCCACTACTTTGGCGTGGGTGTGAAAAGTAACATTGCTTACTGTGCAGCAAACAAAATTAAAAGCAAGGTATTGACATCTTGCTTTTGATGTGCTATGATACCTCTTGAAAGGGAAGGGAGGTGCTGAATTGAACAGTAACCCCACTAGCGGGCAACTCATAAAACAGCTCCATGACGCAATTGAAAGACAGGCAAATAATTCCTTGCGCCAGAACGACTTGACTATGGTTCAAGTATGGGTGCTGCTGTCACTGAACGAAAAAG
>CAMUPC010000070.1 GCA_947090545.1 uncultured Eubacterium sp.
TTACCGTTCATCCCGCAATGCTGTCCCAAGTGCCGCGCCCGGACGGTGCCTCAGCTTACCGCAGGAGGCTTAGGGCTCCTTACATTTTGGAATCGGAACCGGAAGCCAGCCCCGCTCCCCTTCCTCCAGCGTTCTCAAATGCACAAAATGTACAATTTAGCCGAACCCGTTACCATTCTGGTTTATATATGTTAAGTACGGTATCATTTTCAGTATATCTGCTTTCTCTCAAATAAACAAGTATTGCAAACTTTTTTCGTATCATAATCTCTGCATTTATAAGCACCTCAAGTTTCCTCCTGGAATTTCACCTTGGTCTGATAGAGTGCTTTTTCCGGCTGCAAATAGCTATTTTCTCCTTTGCTGTCAAAGAAATCCTCCCACCATAAGACATAGACGGTGACTTCGGATACATCCCTGCCGTAAATGCTTTTCCCGCCGGAATCTCCGTGATCCTCCAATGGCTTTCCGTCTGCGTCCCATATCGTAATAAAGTAATTATATTCTTTTTCTCCTTCGGGCAGGATCGGGACAGCATAGATTTCGTACTTTGTTTTTACGATTTTCTCGATGCCGACGCCCTGACCATTGGCTTCCTGTATCATGACTTCCTGTGCGTCCTCCGCTGACAGGTCGATGTCCAGGTCAAACTTCCAGGTTCCTTTGTTATGCACAATATCGTGGTCTATAATCGTGACTTCTTCCCCGGTGACCGGGATGTTCGCCTTTCGTTTCTTGCCTGTTTCAAGCATCTGGCTGAAATCTGTAAATGTAATTTCGCATGATGTATACTTGGACAGGTCAAGCTCTGTGTGTGTAAACTGTGCGAGCCCGCGGAATGTGTGCGCGTCCAGGTATTCTCCCTGTGCGTTGCGCGCCAGATATGTGCCGTCTATTTCGTTGAATTCTTTCTTGCTGCCGTCCTCTTTGTACATTGTGACCCAGCACTCGAAGTCCAACTGATTCTTGGCATACAGGTTTTGTGCGAACCCTTTTTCATTTTGTACTAGTAAGGCAAGGTAGACTGCCTTGTTATCAAAAGACACTTCTGACAGCGTGACGGTAACGCCGTCTGATGTGATCCGGTACGCGCCTGCGCTGTGATCCTTGGTGTGATCCGCCTGGCTTTGGGACTGTGGGCCGTTTTTATGGTTTGGCTGGCTGCCGGACTGCGGGTCGTTTTTATGTTCTGTTTGGTTGGCTGACTGTGGGGCATTTTCACTGCCTGCCTGGTTTGTTTCAGGCTTTGCTGCTTCTTTTTCCTTTTTTGCAGTTTCTGGCTGTATTGTTTTTGGCTGGGGATTCGTATGTTCCGCATTCTTATTTTCAGACTCCTCTTTTCCGCCGGGAAGTACGATGGCATTGCTGCTGTAGTCTCCTGGATATGGTACCTGCTTCTCTAACTGGCTGAAAATATCTCCGATAAATGGAAGCTGTGCTGCTAATGCAGGATTTTTTACGCAGTATCCCATCGCAAGCAGCAGGATTGCTGCCGCTGTGCTGCATTTGACGGCAAGCGGCAGCTTTGTTTTCTTAATATCTTTCTTTCTTTCTTTTCTTATTTTATTGCTTGCTGCCTTCCTGCTTCGGATCTGCTCGTATGCGTCCTGCATTTTTTTATCTAAGATTTCTGATTCTGGTACATTTGTTTTCATGATTTGCTGAATCCTTTCGCCTAACTGCCTGTCTGTCTGTTTTTGTTTCATCAAGCCCACTCCTCTCTCAGCACCTTTTTGCGTATCTGCTCCTTGCCGCGGTGAATGCGGCTGCGGATCGTGCTTTCCTTGATGCCCAGCATTTTGCCAATCTCTTTGGTCGTATAGCCTTGTGCATAATAGAGTACGAAAATCGTCCGGTCCTCCTTATGCAGCGTCGACAGCAGTGAGAAAAAGGCATTGTCGCATGGATAAGCGTCAAAGTATGTTTGTTCCACTGCTTCCAGCCCTGTGAACACCTGCTTTTTGCTGTTGTAGAGCTGGTTGCAGTTATTGATCAGTATGCGGATCAGCCACGTCTTAAAATACGCCGCCTTTTTCAGTTCTCCTATATGTTCATAGGCGTCCAGCACTGTCTGCTGTATCGCATCCGCCACGTCCTCTTCGTTCTGGAAAAAACCGTACGCCACCTTCTGCATCGGCTGCTTGTACTCCTCCATCAGCCTGATAAAGCTCTCTGCATCTTTTTGGGCCGCACGCTGAACCAGTGTTTGTATCATGATGTATCCCTTCTTGCTCCATACCGGTATGTTGTGATTTTGTAATTACATACATTAGATCACAAACAAAAGCGTTTTGTTGCAGGAAATAAAAAAACTGCTGTAAAACCTCACTCGTTTTACAGCAGCTTTTATTTTGTCATATTTTCAGTTCGTAATTTTCTGGTGTCCTATATTCTGTAAATCTTCCAAATCCAATATTTGTTTTAGCCCCAATGCCAATATCTAAAATTAATTTTTTCATTAAATCTCGTTTTTCTTCAGCACTTACGGCAACTTGGCCATTGATCTTATAATCTGTCAGCAAAAAACTAAATACAAACGGCACATTCGGTTTTACTTTCAGAATACTGATTGGATTAGGGTCTAGGAATTTTTTATGCGGCGTAATATATTCCATTTTTAATATCCCTTTATCATAGTTTGCTACATTTGGATATGCACCCAAAAATCTATCATTATACTCAAACAAATGATCCTTTAGCCCCTGTAATCGAAATTCTTCTCCTTTATTCAATAATCCTTTTATATATGCTTCATACTCTCTATCTTCGCTGCTCATCGCGTCTCCCGGAAATAAGCTTCGCAGCATTCCCTTTATAGTAGAACCAGATAAATAAGGAAGCCCGGTTACATAATCAAACAAAAATCCACATTTTACCGCACCATTCATTTTTATATCATGAGGATACCCAATTCCTGTAAGTAATCCAGGATATCTTGTATAAAGCTGAAAACTTTGATAAGAATACCGCTTTTCATAAGAAGCATTTTCAAGCTCAGCAACCGGGATCTGATTTCCTTGAAAGGAGAACTCCTCGATCTCTTTATTTCGTTTTTTTATTTCTTTTACTGACTTTTCAGAAGCTTCCTTTTCTTTTCTTGGAATCTCTATCCCGTCAAAATATTCAATATTGAATATATAATTCATATTTTTAGACTGAAAACTCATCCTTTATCTCCTGTTAAATGAAACAGATTCATTGCCAGCTTCAATGCAGTTGCAGCATTTAGTATTTCTTCTCTTTTTTCATCTGTCTCCATTCCCGCATATTCAAATAAATCTTTCTCATTTTGTTCAATTTTTCCCCGTTTCTGCAAGATATAAAAAATAGCCTTTAAAATCTTTTCCCGATCAACGGATGATTTGCCACTATCCGAAAAAAAGGCAATCGAAGGCAATAAACTTCCCATTAAAACAGCGGCTCCAAAAGAGGTAACCTGGCCCCGGTATGTCTTGTTTACTTCTCCTTTTTCATTTGCGATTTGTTGTTCCCAGATTGCATCATATGCAATTGCGATTTCGTCATTAATTACATTTTTATTCATGCCTATTCCTCCGCAACAGTGATCTTGCATAATCCATATCCAATAGACGCATTTGCCCCAAACTGAACAACCTGGTTATTTACAGTGTCTTTCAATTTATTCAAAAGCTTCTGATCCTCGTTTGTATGATTTGCCAGCACAGAAAAATAAAAGACGGATTGGTGCGGCACGACTTCCTCATACCATAGATTTTTGCTGATTCCATTTTCCAGCTTATTACGTGCAACCACAGGCAGTGATATTTTTTTGAAATCTTTCTCACTTAATATATGGATTTCCTCGCCTAATGCCTGAACACTTTCGTTTAATAAAATCCCTTCCACACTTCTCCCATTTACTAGATTTGGTTTTGAAATGCACTCTTTTTTTGTTTTTTTATAAAAAACCTCGATTGTTTCTGCATATTTATTCAATGCCTCTTGCGTAGATACCAAATAATATGCACAATCGCCGTCAGAAGCTCTCGCAGGAATAGCCAGCATCGATGCTTCCATAAATCTCAATTTTCCAACTGTTGTCTGTCCTTGTTTTTCACTGCCAAAAATATCATCTATATACCTTTTTTCTTCCTCTACGAACTCCCTGCTGAAATATTCTCTCAATGCTCCCTTTACTCCTGATGCATGAATCACTGGATATCTTGTAATCGGATCTCTCTCAACCTCATTATCTATCAGGTTATAATTGATATCTCCGGCTCCCACATGCATGTTTGTGATGCATTTTATTTTAAACATAATTGCTACCACAGAAGCTCCCTCCTATCTCTACCACTCTGTTATAACCAATTTGCCTTTCGTTTTCACCTTCTAAATCCAAGTTGCAGCTTTTATAAAAAACGCTGCCGCTTTGAATCATATTTTTCTGATACCCACTGAGCGCAAGCTTGCGCAGCCAAACCTTTTCATTATAATTCGTTGTCAAATTTCTCATTTGCTTTTGTTCTACGATACAAAATGTTTCATATCGATGGTTCATTGGCTGATTCTGTACGACAAGGTCTGACAGTGCGTAGATCCAGATATCCTGCTCACTGTCTGTATCCGTATTTCCGACAAAAGCCTTTTTCACATATTCCTCTAAATCATCTTTCCTGCCAGTTTCACTCGAAACTAAAAATGTGCTTCCTCCCATCCCTATAGAAACCGTATCCGTCTGAAAACATTCATCCGCTTCTACAAATACTGCAAAACAATACCCTTTTTTTAAAAGATAATACTCCTTCTTAAAAAAGCAGTCATTATCAGACGTTTTATTATTTTTTCGGTTTCCTGGTAATAGGATGGAAGTAAAAAGCTCACGATGAATCATTCCACTGTTTAAATTATAATATCCAGTTGCATGGCCAGTTTTGGCGTGATATTCTTCCAGTTCAGGCAGCCTGATTTTTCCAAATGACGTCTCTATTTCTTGATCCGATAAAACCATTGGGCGATATCCTTGTTTTTCTTGCGTATTGTGAAATGGATTTTTCACCAGATAATTTCCATCAGCATCCATCAAAAAAACCGGCGATATTCTATGTATACTGCCAAAGTCCTGCTTTTCTTTTCCAAATTGGAAGCTTTTTGCCCCAATCCATTGTGAGATCTTTTGTTGTTCCTCTTTTGAGTATTTAAAATTAGAATGAAGAAGCCCTTTTTGCTTTAATACCAGAAATCTTAACATGCCAAAAATCGTCGTCTGCTCTGGAACAGTACGCGATCTTACAAAATAGGATTCCTTGCCAGTGGATTGTTCTCCTGGGTAACGGAATTTTTGATCGGTACCAAAAGCATAAGGTTCAAGCGGAATCATTTTTACTAACTGATGCAAGGTTCCCCGTCCTCCTTTTCCAATAAAAACTTCTTGATCTTTAGCAAATATAAAAATGTTTGCAAAGATGGATCTTCTTTCTCTTGCGCTCCATGCGGCACACAAATTTTTGTATTGCCAGCTACAAAATATCTCCAATAAATATTGCAAATTACTTTTAAATATTCTTTTGCCGGCTCCTGCTGCGCATTGTCAAACAAATTCATAAAAGCATGTTCAAATGCAGCCGCATCGATCTCTTTTTTTCTTGCTTTCTCATTTAATATAAATATCAGCGTTTCAAACTTCTGTAATGTATAAATAACAGAATGAACCGTTTTTTCCTCTTTCGCTCCCAGTTCCAGTACCTTCTGCAAAACCTCGTGCTCCTGATTTGGTATCAGAACCCTAAGGCTCCTTCCGCTATGTTTTAGCACCTCAACGGCCATATTATTTTTTTGCAAAGTGCCCTCTTTTGCCAGGTCAAGCAGTTTTCTTGCGTTTGCAAGCGCTTCATACAATGGATATTTTTTATTCTGTACTGCAATACCAAAAGATATGGTAGGTATACACGTTTTGTCCTGCTGGAACGCTACAGACGCAATCCGTTTTCTGAACAATTCTCCAATCTTGACACACAATGCAAATACGCTTTCTCCTTTTGTATTTATAATTGGTGCAAGAAATAGTAAATCATCCCCACCTGCATAGATGGCCATACCTCCAAATTTACCAATTTCTTCACATGCCTCCTTGTTATAATCGAAACATGCCTTTGAAAATTCTGTAACCTCATGGTTATATAACCTTTCCAGAAATTTCCCCATGTTATCACCATCTGCCTGTACAACAGCATAGTAGTTCTTTCTTTTTCGGTTTTCCTTGATTGTTCCATGACAGCAGGAAATGTCCTCAACCGTCCACAATCCGTTTTTATCCTTTTTTAACTGATTGAAGTCCTCCCTGATTCTTTGAAATAAAGGGCTTTTTTTAATATAAATATTCCCGCTTTCTTCTTCACCGCACAGCAATTGCCGAATCACATTGGCTTTATTGTCTTTTGGAAACGATTTCATTAATTCCAGCAAATCTAAATACGGTGACAGCGCCAAAATACAATTGCGATTTTGTAATTCCTTTTCTTCGAGAATGATATAATGTATTTGAAGATACTGCTCTAAAAATACGACCGCCTGCGAAGTAATTAATTTTTCAGGGAAACATTCTGCCGTCTCTTGTTTTACCTTTAAAACAAGCTGCTGCATTACCTGTCTGTCATATTTTCCTGTTGAAAAAATAATGCGGTCATGAAACTTCCCTATCCCATCGTCTGTCTCAATTTCCTGTCCAAAGTAAGGAGAATAGATCACAGCATCTGAAAACTCATGCCTGACTTGTATACAAATACGCCTTGACACATCTGAAAACAAGCTGCTTGCAAACCAAAGCGTGGCCGGACTGAGCGCGTCTAAAATCGTATCAAAGATCGGTCCTATCGTGATTCCAACATATCGCTGCATTTTATCCTCACCACCTTTTTGCTTTTTCCCATATTGCCCACTTTCTTTCTTAACGCACCATTATAATAATCCACATAACTTTCTAAAAACTCATCGATATCAAAGTGATCTGGTGTGCATAGCGTACCTTTTTTCTTCCACAGCTTATTCTCAAATTCATAGGTAACATGAAAGATTTCCTTTGGCACATCTCTCGCTATAATAAAAACCACATTTTTAATGATTTTAAAATAGATTGGAGACGGCACTCTGCTGATCTCTTCATCAGTTGAAGTTATTGTTATCGGTACCCTTCTATTCTTATCACACGGTTTTCCTTTTTCTTTTATGTAAGAAATCGCTCCGCCTGTACCAAGCATTGCCCGCACATATTTTGGATTTGTATCCTGCCTGTCCTCATTTTCTCTCGGATGATCACCTGTATACACCACAGGCGATATACCCTTTTGCTTCATCCAAGCCTTTTCATTATCGATATTTTTGGTATGCATATACTCATAAATATAAGACCTGGCAAATCCACGGAAATTTTGTCCAGATTTCATAATTCCATAAAACTGTTTAATTTCTCTGAACATCTGAATATAATATTCATTTTTCACTTTGTAGGAATCATTCGGCACCTCGTCAAAAGAAATTCCATAACATGTTTTTATTTTTCTGGTATTATTTTCTTCGCCATCTGCTAAGTCTCTAAGATCTTCCAGCAAAATATCTGCGACTTCCGCTTTTTGCTTATGATCCAAACTATTTTTATACCTGTAGTCTTTTGGAAGGAAGCTTCCAAAGCCTTTATTCTGCATCGTCCCAAAATTTGTAATGATAAAAAATTCTGCAAGATACTCCTGTATCAGCTTTCTCAGATCAGACACCACACAAAAAATAGTAATAATGGGATTTGAAAAAACTCCCATTTTTTTCTCTTTCCGATTTTCTCCCACATTCCCATAATATAACTCATATCTGCATTTTTTATCATCTGGAGAAAGATCTACAAGTACAGCCTTGCTTTTTTGAATAATATCCATTTTGTAATGAAAAGCCATATGCTCTGTTGAATGAAAAAAAGAAGGATATTTCTTTTTCAATTGTTGTTCATCTGTACATCCTGCCACTTTTTTTAGTTTTCTTAACAAAAATCTGTCTAATTTCGGTTTTACTTCGCTGGCTCTGAGTGTAACTCCCGGATGTTCTTGACCAGCCTGGAAGTGAATCATCGGGCTTTGAGCTTCAAGCTGAACTTCCAGGAAGCATCCTTTAAATTCTGGCATCATTTTCTCCTTATCTTGTGTTTTTCTTACTTTACTCGATATCTTCCAAAACCAAAGCTTGCATGTTCCTAATGATAAAAACTACATTAGAATCTTGCATACTTTTTCCAAAATCTCTTTCCACAGGCTTACAAGCTTATCTCCTAAGCCCGGGAAAAGTGCAGCAGCAGCCAAAATCAGCCCTAAGATAGCCAGCCTGTTTCCAATGCTGATATTTGCTACTTCATATAAGCTTTGCAATTTTCCATCCAGAATTTCCTGTTCATCCTTTACAAGCAACTGTCTTTGAAGCAACTGATAGATTTCGATTCCTTGTTCCTGTGTCGAAGCCTCTAAAATCAGCAATCGGTTCTTAAAATCAATATACTTTTTTTGTATCCGGCTCAGCTTTCTCGACTTAAAAAAACCTATTCCAGCTATCCATCGGTTTTTGTTAAATCTTGCAATAACCTTTCCTGTTAAAGCTGTAAACGATATAATACTGATCCGCTGTGCCAGGACAAGAGAAACAAAATAACTATATTCCACCAAAAACGGACGCACGACACTTTTATCAACCATCTTATTATCTGTTGTAATACAACACAGCGAATATGCAGTGGCTCCATAAAGTGTCCCATAATCCGACCATCTCAGGTAAACAGCATTTGAAAACAGTTGGGATCTCATTTCTTTGTTTTGACAAGTTGCATCTGTTGGATCAACAAATAAAATAGAATACAAGATCTCTTCATGCTCAGAACATTTTTTCACCTTTTCAGAAAGCTCTGCATTACGAATTAAAGTACATACAAACATCCGGTCATCTGTGTGCGGAATGACTGAAATATCATTCGTTCTATTATGATGCAGGTTACAATTCAGCAAATCATATAAAAACTCTGCCTGCTTTAAAGCTGTATCTGCATTTTGTCTGTTTAAATATTCTACAGAAGCCTTTTTAAAATCCGTTTTCTGCACCAAATCTCCATCCAATAAAATGCCAAGCTTATCTGCACACAACAGCTTTTCTTTATCAAGATATGGCAAAGAAACCCTTCTGCCGTAATCATTGATCCACTTTATATCCGCAATATCATAATACGCTTGATTATAAACCTGCATAAACAAGATACCTACACCATAATCGTATATATGCAACTGTATCGCTGCAATCGGCAGATGGTATTCTTTATTTTCTTTTTTTATATAATATTCATAAGATTTCTCTGTTTCAAATGGGAAGTCATAGATACTACATATATCATTATAAACAAAAATATCCTTGGCAGACTGGCTCAGATATTGATGCAGCATAAAACTATCTGCCACCTCCTGGTCATTCGCCTTTTGATTATCAAAGTTTAAGATATTTTTAATACTCCTTTTCGTCCATCCTGCCCTTTTTATCTTTTTTTCCAGACTCTTCTTGGTTGTTTCAAATCGAAAAGGCCATGCAAATATATGCACACTTTTCGCTTCCATAATCTCATCATTTGTCCTCATTACCTACCCCTCACTTATCTTCGCATATGCACTAAAATATTTATTAATGTAACTATAACATACTTCTTATCATTGATCTATATTTATTTTACATAATTAATTGATATTCAACCCTTATAGCTACAGCACATACTGCTCCGCACTAACCACACACATTTCCCTCTTTTTCACTTCCGTCTCCTCCCATTTTTCTAAATTTTCCTTTTTCCCAATATACAAAAACGCTCTGCAAATGCAAAGCATTTTCCTTCCTGTACAAGCTATTTTCAATTCACAATTTTCCCCCAAATATGGCACCCGCGACTGCCTGCTCGCTTGCAATGCGTTCGCGTTCATTCTGCCGAATAATTGGTTCCATGGTACGATTTAGCTCCACCACATCACATCTTGGTATCTGTTTTACCACCTTTGTACTACGTGTGGCAATAACCAGAACATTAACAAATGAAGTTGGATTCATTCTATCACAGGTTTTCCAACATTACAATCTTTTCCCAATTTTAATCACACAAAAACCTAATTTCATCTTGTATTGCCCCATAAAGAGCGCTACAATAGAATTGGAACGTACTTGCATCCTGCTTCAACTACGCTCCAAGCTTTACAGGGAGGTTTTCACATTATGAAAAAACAAACAAAACGTACCAATGCGAAGAAAAAAATCGCAGACGAGATTCTAAAGCAAATCGGCGGAAGCGTTATCCTGGTGCTTATGCTGATCGCGGCAGCGGCTGGCTGCATGGTCGGATGGCTGAGCATCACTTCCAGAAAGACAGAGCTGATCCAGGAGTCCCATGCCGCCGCAAACCAGATTACCGGATTTTTGGAGCAGTATACAAAATGCGCACAGCAGCTTGCCGTCAATCCGCAGATCCAGGCGGCAATGAAGGAAACGACAGCCGGAAAACAGTTCCGGCAGGCGGAAACGATGGATACCATCATAGACAACCTGGTAAAAATCGCCAATACGGACACCGAAAACGTCATGGCTGCATGGGCGTCTGACCTGGATACAAGCTCGCTGATACAGTCCGACGGATTTATCAGCGAGGAAGGCTGGGACATCACCGGACGCGGCTGGTACGGCTGTATCCAGACAAAGCAGCCGATCCTGACAGAGCCGTATGTAGATTCCTCAACCGGAAAAATGATCTTAAGCGCCGCGGCTCCGGTAATCGACGAGGCTTCTGGCGCTGTCCTCGGCGCTGTCGGCATGGATATTGCCTTAGACCACATGACACAGATTATGAGCGAATACAAGGTGGGCAGCAAAGGATACATTTTGCTGTTATCGGAAAACGGCACGTTTCTTTACCATCCGCAGAGTGCGATGGTCCAGAAAAATATCAAAGATACCGATACATCCCAAAATGTCGCCGATGCTGTAGCGGCAAAAAACGACACCTTCTTACGGTTTAAGACAGAAGGCGTTATAAAATACGGCTTCCTCTCGGGTGCCGGCACTACCGGATATTTCGTGCTCAGCAGCCTGCCCCTGTCTGAGTATTATGCCATTTTCCTGGAAATGATGATCGCACTGGCCATCCTGTTCGCAGCCGGCATCCTGCTGATTGCGGCAAGAATCCGCAAAAGCGCGGCAAACCTGACCAAACCGATCCTGGAGCTGAATGAGACGGCACAGCAGCTCGCTGCCGGGGACCTGGATGTAACGCTTGCGATTACAAGCCAAAATGAAATTGGCGAGCTGGGCAAATCCATTCAAAAGACCGTCAGCCGCCTGAAAGAGTATATTGTATACATCGATGAAACAGCACAGGTGCTGTCACAGATTGCCGAAGGGCAGCTCAGTGTCGACTTAAAGCACGATTATGCAGGAGAATTTCAGAAAATAAAGACAGCGCTGCTTAACATTTCCAGCTCTATGAACCAGGTAATGACAGGCATCAATGAAAGCTCCGAACACGTATCGGTCGGCGCCTCAGAGCTTGCAACCGCTTCCCAGGTGCTTGCCGAAGGCGCAGAGCAGCAGGCATCCTCGATCGCGCAGCTTACGGAGACGACCAATACCGTCGCCGACCAGGTAGAAAGCAGCCGCAGCAAGGCGGAGGCTTCTGCAAAAGCTACCTCACAGGCAGCTTCTATGATCGCGCAGAACCAGGAAAAGATGAAGCAGATGATGGAGGCAATGAACAAGATCCATGAGACCTCCCAGCAGGTGGTCGGCATCATCCAGACGATCGAGGACATTGCTTCCCAGACGAACCTGCTGTCACTGAACGCCTCGATCGAAGCTGCGCGTGCCGGAGAAGCAGGAAAAGGCTTTGCGGTTGTCGCGGACGAAATCGGAAAGCTGGCGTTAGAAAGCTCCAAAGCTGCAAATACGACCAAAGAACTGATCGAAATTTCGATGGAAGAGATCAGCAAAGGCAATACCATCGCCGTGGGCGCTATGAACTCTTTAAAAGAATCCGTAGACGCCGTCAGCCATGTCAACGAAATGATCCAGGAGACAGCGGAAAGCGCGGCTGTCCAGGCGGAAAATATGGAACATCTGCGCGCCGGGATCAAAGAGATCTCCCACAGCATCCAGGACAACTCCGCCGCTTCCGAGGAAACCTCAGCCACCTCGGAGGAGCTTGCTTCGCAGGCAGAGCGCCTGAACCAGATGGTGCAGAAATTTGAGCTTAGCCAGTAAAAAACAGAGCCGGGAACTTATTTTTAGATCCCGGCTCTAACCATGTATTCACTTCCCAATCGGCGTATCTCCACAATTCCTATTCATCAGCCCAGAGTTTTCCCCTCCTCTCTTTTGCACAAAACAATCCCGGCAAGCAGCAGCGCCGGAAAAACAACGCCCGCAAAAATGCCTTTCTTTAAATGATCCCCCAACGCGCCGGATACCAGCCCGACCAGCGTAGGGCCGCCGGAGCAGCCGATATCGCCGCCCAAAGCCAGCAATGCAAACATCGCCGTACCGCCCTTTGGCAAAGCGGCAGACGCCTTGCTGAACGTCCCCGGCCACATAATGCCGACCGAAAGCCCGCAAAGCGCGCACGCGGCAAGGCTAAGCTGCGGGGCAGGCACAAGCGAGATCCCCAGATACGAGCCTATACACAGCACACTGCTGTAAACCATAAACCGATCCAGGTTGATCCGTTCGCCATACTTCCCGTAATATGCCCTGGATATGCCCATCAGCACCGCAAAAGCCATCGGCCCCGCCAAGTCGCCCGCCGTCTTGGAGATCCCAAGCCCCTGCTCTGCAAACGTAGACGCCCACTGGCTCACCGCCTGCTCGCTCGCCCCGGCGCAGACCATCATCACAAGCAAGATCCAAAACATCCGAATCCGAAACAGCTCCCCTAACCGCAGCCCCGGCTCTCCGTCCTCCATCAGAGGCGCGATCGGCACCTTTAAAAACGCAAACGCATTGCATACCGGAATGACCGCCCATGCCGCCGCCAGGATCTTCCAGTTCCCGGTTCCCGCAACGCTAAAAAACAGCGTAGAAAGCAGCACGACGCCAACATGCCCCCAGCAGTAAAAGGAATGCAGCATACTCATTGTCTTTTCCTTATGCTCTGACGGGCACGCTTCCACTACCGGGCTTACAAGCACCTCCAGCAGCCCGCCGCCGACAGCATAAACCATCACCGCAAGCAGTATCCCCAAAAAAGGCGACCCCAGCACCTCAGGAAGCACCGTAAGCAGCACAAGCCCCGCCGCCGACAGCAGGTGCGCCGCGACCATAGACGCCCGGTAGCCAACCCGGTCTACAAAGCCGACCGACAGCAGGTCTACGCATAGCTGCACGCCAAAATTAAACGTCACTAACAGGGTAATCTGTGACAGCGGTATGTGATAGCTCCTTTGAAATGTCAAAAACAGCAATGGCACAAAATTGTTTACAATCGCCTGCACAATATACCCGACAAAACATGCCGTAATCGTCTTTTGATAAGTTTCCTTCATCTTATTTTTCTCACTCCTCCCAGATGCCAATACTCCAGTTTCCTTCTGAACGGAATCCCCTTTCCCGTTTTCAGAACGAATTCGATTATATCGCACCTTCTCTTTTTTTGCATTGCATAAAATCCGATATTTATGGTACAATATCGTAAAAAATAGCTTTCGTGCCAAGCCGTCAGCCCAAATACACACAGGAGGCTCTCATGATCAAACACCAGGAGCAGAACGCATTTATTATTACAACCGATGATACTTTAAGAGAAACGATCCCGCATGGAACCGACCGTTTTCCATTTGCCTATTATCCTGAGGATATCTGGCTGTTTGACTTCCACCGCATCGACTGGCACTGGCATCATGAGCTGGAGCTTTTAACCGTCGCCGAAGGCACGGCACGGTGTTTCATCGGAAACGACCAGCTTACGCTGCACGCAGGCTGCGGTATTTTTATTAACAGCGGCATCCTGCACCGTTTTGAAGCAGACAGCAGCACATTTACCCCCAATATCGTCTTTTCCCCCGCTCTGCTTGCACCTGAAAAAAGCCTGCTGTATGAAAAATACATCCAGCCGGTGCTGACATCCTGCGCCCCTTACCAGGTTTTTGATCCCAAACACAAATGGCAGAAGCAATTGCTGGAGCTTTTGGATCAGATTTACGCCCTCTGGGAATCCGAAGAAAAAAACGAGCTGCGCACCGTTCAGCTTCTTTTCCATGCCTGGGACTTGCTGTTTACACACGCCGCCAGGATTCCCGCATCTTACGGCACACGCCGCCTGAACCACAGGCAGGCGCGGCTACAGGTTATGATGCAGTATATTCACGACCACTATCCAGAAACGGTTACGCTCGAAGAAATCGCAGCCGCCGCACTGGTCAGCAAAAGCAGTGCCCTGCACCTGTTCCAGTCAGGCATCCAGATCTCCCCGGTCGCTTACCTGATCCAATACCGCCTGTCCCGTGCGGCAGGAATGCTCTGCACCACCAAAAAGCCTGTTTCCGCTATCGCAGAAGAAACAGGCTTTGCAAGTACAGGCTATTTTTGCCGCAAATTCCGGCAGCATTATCAGATGAGCCCGATGGAATACCGAAGGAGAGACGGTTAGGCATTTTAATGACAGGCTTTACACACTCCATTCCATACGTTATAATACCTGTAGACGAACCAAAAATCCCACCGCGCCAGATGGAGGCTGAACATGCAGATTTCAAGCAGATTTACAATTGCTGTCCATATATTGATATGTATGGAAGCGTTTAAACAGGATTATAAAGTAACGAGTGACTTCCTGGCATCCAGTGTCAATGCAAACCCTGTTGTCATACGCAGGCTGCTACAGCAGCTAAAAAAAGCCGGTATTGTAGCCGTGACACGCGGAAGCGGCGGAACCAAAATTCAAAAGCCTCTGGATGAAATTACCCTGTTGGACATCTACCATGCCGTCGAATGTGTAGAAAATGGCGATCTGTTCCATTTTCACGAGCATCCGAATCCGCTCTGCCCCGTCGGGAAAAATATCCATGCTGTATTGGACACGAAGCTGGAGCAGATTCAAAATGCTTTGGAACTGGAGATGAACTCCATCACGATCCAGGATGTGATGAACGATGCCCAGACATTGATTTTAAAAAATCCATAAGATATGCTGCATCCCGTACCTCGTTGAACGAAGCACGGGATATTTTTTAACTTTTTTCGATGTAACTATTGACATTACAACGAAAACATGTTATAACTTTAGATGTATCAATGATTGTTACAACAAAAAGAAAACGGAGGTCTTAAAATGGCAAATTATAACAAAGTAAACGTACCAGCAGATGCAAGAACCGAGCTTCATGACAAGCTCTCCTTAACCGGAGCGGAAATCAGCATAAACAACCTGCCGGCAGGCGCGAGTGTGCCTTTTGTCCATGCGCATAAACAGAACGAGGAAATCTATGCCATTGTTTCTGGAACAGGCAAGGCTGTGATTGACGGGGAAACCGTCGCCCTCACAGCCGGCGACTGGCTGCGCATCGCTCCGGCGGCAAAACGCCAGTTCTTTGCGGCAAAGGACGATGCGGTCAGCTTTATCTGTATTCAGGTAAAGGAACATTCTTTGGAAGGCTATACGAACGAGGATGCGATTGTGTAAGCCTTTTCCATAAAGATGCTTGATTGTGCATTTCAACTATCGCTTATCTGGGCTATTTTATTCAAAGCTTGCAAAAGACAGACGGAAGAAGAGGAGCCCCTTAGGGCTCCTCACATTCTACCTCACCTCGCAGCTAAAGCAATCAGGCGATTCCACCCACTCCTTCATCATCTCCACTTCCCTGCAATAGATCCGGTTCTTATGAAAAATATCCTGATACATCAAATCTCCCTGTGCATTCATCTCAATGATCCGCGGGCGCAGGCTTCCCTTTTCCAGCAAAAGATCAATCCCGGCACACCGAAGCCCCGGAAAACAGCCCATTGCCTCCTGGCACAAGCAGCCAATTTTCTCCAAAACCTCACCCGGTATCCCAAGCGCCGACGCTTCCAGCGGATGGTTATTCAAATGCAGGTTCGTAATCGGGCCTTTGGAAAGCCTTCCCAAAAGAAACTCCACACGTCTGCCCAGCACAACCGCACGCAGGTCATAAGAATATTCCCCGTACTGTGCTTTTGCATACCAGCGTTCCACAATGCAGCCCAGCCTTAAAATCTGATTTAACAAAGCAAACACTTCCCGCCGCCCGCGAAAGCACCGCAGGCGTTTTGTATTAACCAAACCATATTCCGGGTGCTCCAGCGCACAGGTATACAATGCCATGCGCCCGGTTTTCGGCTGAATGCGAAATGCCGACACCCCCGCCGCTCCAGAACCGTTTACCGGCTTGATAAATACCTGGCAGTTTTCCGTACGGCGCATGATCTCTACAAGCTGTTCGGCAGGCTCTTCTTCCTTCACACAATCCAAGACTTCCGTCAGCATGTTTGTTACCGCAAGCCCCGCCTTTTCCAGCCTTTTTTTGCATTCGCGCTTGTCAAGCAGTTGTGCAATTGCCCGCGGATCGTTCAAAAAACTGCATACACTGCCTGCCTTAATCCGCAGCAATTCCGATGATTCCCCCGCACCGCCTGCGGTATAACAACTCTTCGCCGCCAAAGACATTTCGTCCAGCTTGCGCTTATAATCACAAACCAAGCTGTCCAACTCACCCAGCAAACAGCTCTTCCAAAGCGGCGGGTCAATTTTCACAATCCTCTCCTGCCCGTCCCAAAGCTGCTCTTTCCATATCTCATAATCCTTCCAGTCCACAAAAAAGACAGGCAGCTTTCCTTTCTGCGCTGCCTGCATAAAATAATCTGTTCTTTTTGTACCCGCATTTCCTAATAATACTGCCTGTCTCACAATACCCCTCTTATTCGCCAGCAATCGCAATCTACCCACGATTCCGACTGCACAACATTGCTACACACCCTGCAACGCTATTCCATCAGCATCGCATCCGTTAAAAAACGCTTCTACTATTCCGTCAGCATCACATCTGTTAAAAAACGCTTCTGCTATTCCGTCAGCATCGCATTCATATAAATCGTCCCTTTGTACTCATCCGGTTCATTTTTTTCCGACACATCAACCGTAATCGGCAGTTTTTTCAGCTTTTCCGCCATCTCATCGCTCATATAATGATAATGCACATCCAGTTTTTTCACATTCGGCAGCTTAGGCAGCGCTTCCAGCAAAAGCTCCCCGCCTTTATCGGTCAGCGTACCCATAGACAAGTCCAGCGTCTCAATCTGCGTGATAAACTTGCTCTCCAGCACCACCTTTGCTAAATCATCCTGTATTTCGCTGTCTGTAATCCCCAGATATTGCAGATTTGGAAAATCCGCCTTTGCCAAAAGCTCCCGGATCGTATCTGCATTGCCGTCAAACCCATAATCCTCTACCCCGATATAAAGCAGCAGCTTTTTCAGGTTCGGCAGCTTCGCATTCTGAATGGAAGCAAGCACATCCGAGCCGATACCGCCGCAGATAATCGTAAGCTCCTCCAGCCCTTCATGGCAGACCTCACCAAGCTCCAGCTCCGTACTGCCTTTAATTAAAAGCCGCTTTAAGTTTGGCAGCGCCGCCCAAAGCTTACTGTAATTTCCCTGCATAATCCAGGATACTTCACATTCTTCATAACCCATAAATCCGACAAACAGCTCTTCGATATGAGAAAACTGCTCCGCATGTTCCACGATCCCATTTAATACCGGCTGACAGTCATCCTCCCAGGCATCGCCCCAGTCTCCGATTGCCAGCACCTTAAGATTTGCAAAATCCGGGTCGGCGAGAATATCTTCGACGATCGTTGCGGCACCCTTGTCCCCATTTTCATAATCGTCATATTCATACGAATATACCTTGGTGTCTCCATCTACATGCTCAAATACGGTTGTTTTTTCCTGCTCTGCGCCCAATTGTCCTGTCGTTGCTGAAAACTTATGCTTCATCATGCCGCTCATGTGCGGATTCATGCATGAGAAACTGTTTGTATGTTTTTCAGCAACTTCCCCCTTTCCTTTTTCTTTGCGGTTGTTGTTGCCTTTGCATTTTTGCGGCGGCGTTTGATGATTTTATTATAGCACGGATGGAAGCGGATGGAAAGTTTTAAATGCAGTGATTCGGATTGTTTTGGGAGATAGACTAGAACTGCAACTGTTTCGTGTGAGTTTTGCGGTTTTTGGCGAAAGGACGCTGGGAGAGGGGATTGGCACGCCCTGGCTGCGTCCGTTCCAGAAGG
>CAMUPC010000071.1 GCA_947090545.1 uncultured Eubacterium sp.
GCCAGCAGCTAAAGGTGCCGCTTGGCTTCGCCCCTGCGTGATCGAGCAGGATGCTAAGGGCTCCTAACATTTTTCCAAAGTCACAGGACGCCAGTCCCGCTCCCCTTCCTCCGGCTGGTTTTCGCAAGCGGTCAGCTATTTTTTTGCAAAAGTTGTGATAACCAGCCAGGGCGTTCCAATCCCCTCTCCCAGCGTCCGTATATCCAACCCCCCGCAACACTCTCAAAAAACACCCCTTATTTCTTCCGATCCACTATTTCTTTATACACGTCCCTTTTCGCAATCCCTCTATCCTTCGCCACCATCTTCATAGCATCCTTCCTCGATACCCCCCGTGCCTCATAATACTCCAAATGTTCTCCCACATCCATAAGCATCCACCCCTCCCTGCTTTCCTTCTCAATATCCTCATAAGATTTCCCCTCCACAACCAAAACATACTCCCCCCGCGGCTCCTGTTTATGGTAATATTCAATCATCTCACCTATCGAACACCGAATCACTTCCTCATGTATCTTCGTAAGCTCCCTGCACACCGAAATCCTCCTGTCGCTTCCCAGCACCTGCAAAAGCTCTTCCAGCGTATGCACCAGACGATGCGGCGCTTCATAAAGAACAATCGTCCTCGTCTCTTCTTTTAATCCATCCATAATTCTTCCGCGCTCTTTTTTATCACGCGGCAAAAATGCTTCAAATGCAAACCGTCTTGTCGCAAGTCCCGATACAGTCAACGCTGTAACACAGGCGGCTGCTCCAGGCAAAGCTGTGACTTCTATCTCCTGTTCGCAGCAAATCCGCACCAGCTCTTCTCCGGGATCAGAGATCCCCGGCGTACCAGCGTCTGTGATCAAAGCTATATTTTTTCCCTCATGCAGTATCTTTACAAGCTGATATGCTTTCTCAATCTTGTTAAATTCATGATAACTCGTCAGCGGAACTTTAATCTCGAAATGATTTAACAATTTCATCGAGTTTCTTGTATCTTCTGCGGCAATTAAATCGACTTCTTTTAATGTTCGCAGGACACGCAGCGTAATATCTTCCAGATTCCCAATCGGCGTAGCGCACAGGTACAGTTTTCCCGCCATAAATACTGCTCCTTTCTTTCTCTTTTTTAATATCCATAAACTTCATAGATCTCATCCGTATACCTTCCTTCTTCCTGGTATACGATCAGCGGTTTTTCTACCTTCAGTCTCGGCTTTCCGCCGCGCAGCCCTTCGATCAGCACCATATTCGGTTCCCGGTCGATATAAGGATACACCAGCTTCATCCGCTTTGGCTCGATTCCATAAGCGGTCATCTTGCACATAATTTCCGACAACCGGAACGGGCGGTGCACCATATAAAACCTTCCCTTTGGCGGCAATAGTTTCGCGCTTTCCCTTAGCAGGCCATCCAGCGTGCACAGGACTTCATGACGTGCAATTGTCTTTGCGTCGTCTGCGTTTTGTATCCCATGCTGCCCGATCATATATGGCGGATTCGTCGTAATCACATCAAAAGAAGATGCCCCAAATATGTTGGAAGCATCTTTGATATCTCCGGCAACAATTTCGATTTTCGACTCCAAATGATTGAGCTGGACACTTCTCTTTGCCATATCCGCGCTTTCCGGCTGGATCTCCAAGCCGGTAAAATGCTTGCCCTGAGTCTTTGCTTCTAATAAGATAGGAAGAATGCCTGTGCCGGTTCCTAAGTCAAGCACAGTTTCTCCCGGCTTCACCTGTGCAAATCCTGACAGCAGCACCGCATCCATTCCAAAACAAAACCGCTTCGGATCTTGGATTATCACATATCCATTCCTCTGCAATTCATCGATACGCTCTCCCTCACGCAGCTTATTTTGTATCATCTAGTTTTGATTTTCCTTCCCGATCCTCTAATACCGACAATTTCTTGATTTCTTCAGCCGATACTTTTACCTTGTGCTTTTTTTGCTTAAATCTTAATTCACTTACTTTATATTCACGCAGCTCTTTTTCTCCATTGACGTCTACCTTGACCTTGACCAACTGGCGCAGCACGCTGACGCTTTGTACCTCGCCTCTCAGCCCGTCCTTTGTCGTAACATGCTCATTGATCTCAGGCAGTGTGCTGTTTAAATATTCATATGTTTCCTGTTCATTTTTCAAACAGCACATCAGTCTGCCACAGACACCGGATATCTTCGTTGGATTCAAAGAAAGATTTTGTTCTTTTGCCATCTTAATAGACACCGGAACAAATTCGGACAAATAGGAGGAACAGCATAGCTGTCTCCCGCAGATTCCAATTCCGCCCAGGATTTTTGTCTCGTCCCGTACACCGATCTGGCGCAGTTCGATTCTGGTGCGGAATACCGATGCCAGGTCTTTGACCAGCTCACGAAAATCAATCCGCCCATCGGCTGTAAAATAAAACAGCAGCTTATTATTATCAAATGTATATTCTGCCTGTACCAGCTTCATTTCCAGCCCATGCTTCGCTATTTTTTCCAGGCATATTTTATAAGCATTTTCCTGTTTTTCTTTATTTTTCTGCTGCTGCTTTTCATCCTCATCCGTAGCAATCCGAATCACTGGTTTTAACGGCTGTGTCACTTTTTCATCTTCTACTTCTTTTGGAGGAATCATTACTACGCCAAATTCCACGCCCCGCGCTGTTTCTACAATGACATGCGTCCCATTTTCCATCTCCATATCAGTCGGGTCAAAATAATAGATCTTGCCTGCATTTCTGAATCTGACTCCTACGATTTTCGTCATACTGATTAATTCTCCTTCATTTTTAACAATAGCAGCTCGATGACAATATCAAAATTTACATTTGCATTTAACCGAACCTTCGCCTTATTCAAAGCTTCCAATATTTCCTGGATAGCATGATAAGAGCTTTTGCTTGCCTGCTTTTTAATATCATATACTTCTTCCTTAAAGATCAGCCCGTTAATATCCATCGTCGCCTTGTACATCAGCACATCGCGGTACCATACCATCATAATATCAAAATAGTCGTTCATCGACATTTTGTATTCACTGATCTGCTTTACTGCTTCACCCATTTCGTAGACTTCAATATCCCCGATCCTTTTCATCAACTGTACCGCCGAATTTTTCAGGTCGTTAAAATGCTCCGAACCAGCCAGCTGCATCGCTTTTCCTACATTGCCCTGTGCAAAGGCTGTACAGACTTCCGCCTGATAATCCGGCACCTGCATATGCTTCATCAGATGATTGCGGACTTTCTCATTAGAAACAGGCTTTAGATTTAACAAGATGCAGCGTGAACGGATCGTCGGCAAAAACAGGTCTGCGTTCGTGGTCAGCAGCAAAATAACCGCATAAGCCGGCGGCTCTTCGATCGTTTTCAGCAGGGCGTTTTGTGCCTGCGGGTTCATCTTTTCTGCTTCATCCACGATATAGATTTTATATGGACTGGCATATGGTTTTACTGTAATATCCTGATTGATCTGTCTGCGTACATCGTCTACTGAAATCGTATTCTGCTTCTCATGCGTGAGATAAATAATATCCGGCTGATTATGGCTGAGTGCCTGTTTGCAAAAATGGCATTCCATACAGCCTTCTGTTCCTTTTTTCTCACACTGCAAGGCGGTCGCAAATGCCTCTGCAAGCATCATTTTCCCTGACAGTGCTTCGCCGTTTAAAATGTATGCATGAGATACTTTATCCTGTTCGATCGCATTCTGAAAATGTTCGATCACCTGTTCATGACCTATAATATCCTTAAAACCAGCCATCTTCCATCCCTTTCTTTTTCTTCAAGCCGACCTGCGTCCAGTTTTCTTTAGGTAAAGATATCCAGCAGCAAGCCGGTAATCTCACCAATCTTGCTCAATATCTTAATATGGTCTTTTTCTTCTTCACACAATTCCTGCGCCAGCTCATCCAGATTATTGTCTACCAGACGGATAATTCCATACACGCGGTGCCTGCCCCTGCGGTCAAGAAAATTTTCCCTTGAAAACTTATGAGAGCGGTTGACAATCTCATTTAAAAAATCTTTAATCTGCCCGCGATATTTTTTCATATCCCGGATATCCATATGGCGTGCGATCAGTTCCCCTTGTTTTGTAATATCCTTTAACATCATTTCAAGCTGCTTTTGAAGATCCGCATCTTCAATCGCGCTTGTTAATGCAAACTTAAATCCATTATCTGCATTTTCTACAGGAGCTGTGCCCTCAGCCGGCATCATAGCTGCTGCCTGATTTACTTTGATATCCATATTCCCCGCCTTATTTTCTACTTCACAGTTACAATTTTTTGATGCTTTTTATCTTGCATTCCCTGTATATGCAGTCCAATCCGCTGGCATTGCGCCAATACCTCTATCATTTCCTCCGAAATCACCTCTCCCGGAACGATCATCGGTATTCCAGGCGGATACAGATAAATAGATTCTGCACATATTTTTCCGATACTATCAGCAAGTAAAACTTCTTCTTTATTATAATAGGTAGCTTCGGAAATTTCCATTACTTTTTCTCTTTCTGCATATGCTTTCTGCAAAAAATCCTTTGCACATACAAATTTTAGTTCACGTTTTATTTCTAAGCCTTCTCCCAGCCTGCGGTCTGTCTCCAGCAATGCATGTGCGAGCCGTTCAAATCCCTCCTGCGTATCCATAATACTTGTCATTCCAAGTACATAGTGCACACAAAACATCTCCATCTGCAAATGATATTGATATAATAACAACTGATAGAGCTCTACGCCATCAATCGGCGCATTTTCCGTCAAAATCACGATCTTCGACCGGTCTACGCCAGGTACCTGATACGTTTCATAATCTTTTTCGGCTAATACATGCAGATATTTTAGGTTTTCACACATCTTGTAAAAAGAAGCAAGCCTGGCTGCGTACTGTTCAAACAACTGCTTTCCAGACCGCTCCAGCATACCGATGCATCGGTCGATCCCACCCATCAGGATATACGACGGCGAACTGCTCTGAAAGATACCGAGCATTTCTTCCACCTTGCTGATGTCCACCCTGTCGCTTGCAATATGCAGCGCCGCGGTCTGCGTAAAGCTGGGCAAAGTCTTATGCAGACTCTGTATCACGAGGTCGGCGTCTTGCCTGACCGCGGATTCCGGGAAAAAGCTGCTCAATGAAAAATGTGCGCCATGCGCTTCGTCGACAATACAATACGCGCCATATCGATGCGCAATCCCAGCTATTTTTGATATTTCAGACACAATGCCGTCAAACGTAGGAGATGGCAGCACAACCAGGCTTGCGTCCGGGTATTTTTGAAATGCCCGTTCCACCTCGCCCGGATCTATCTCACCCTGAATCCCGCATTCCATCAGCCTTGGGTACACATATTCTGTTTTTAATCCGAATAATTTTGCCGCGTGATAAACCGCCTTGTGGCAGTTCCTTGCCATAATGATCCTGTCTTTTGGTTTCGTAAGCGCTCCGACTGCGCTCAATATGCCGCACGTACTTCCATTAATCAAATAGTAGGATTTTATACTTTGATATAATTTTGATAATCTTTCCTGTGATTTTAACAATATTTCTTCTGCATGATGAAGATTATCAAATCCCTCTATTTCTGTCAGATCAATCTTGTAAGGATTGCAAAAATTCAGCTCTGCGCGCTTATGCCCAGGCATATGAAAAGGATAATAATCCGTCTTTGCATAGGCATCCAGCCTTTCATACAGCTCTTGATACTTTTCATATTCTAATTCTTTTGGCTCCATAATTTTATCCTGCCTTTAATTCTATGCTATTCGATGCATCTGCCAAGCTCCGGCATCCAGTCACCCAGATAGACCACGTTCCTGCACATATGTTCCCAGATCACTCCGAAAAAACGCTCAATCATATCAATAACTTCCTTCCAATCTGGCTGCGTTCTCTTCTGCCGGCGCAGGTAAGCCTTCCACTTTTTTTCCATATATGGATATTCCCGATAAGACAGCACCAGGTCAAGCCTTTGCTTTTCCACTGCAAGCTTTCGGGCGATACATCCTGCGTACAGGCTTTCCCAGACCTTCCTGCCGGAAAGCATATCCCTCTTTAATGTTTCATACACATCCAGATAACAGGACATTTCATTTAACAGCTCCAGCTTATCAAGGATTTCCAAAAACTTTTCCGTTATCACATATTCACTTGGGTAACACCTTATTTGCAGCTTCCGGCAATTGTTCGTAAAGAGCTGCAACTCCCTGACATACGGCTGCAATCCTTCCCGTTCCAACCGCTCTAGCTTTATAGAAACCGGCACAGAGACTGAAGAAAGCTTTGCCCTGACATCAACAAAAATCAGCCCCTGTTTCATCCCGACCTGATAGTTCCAGTGAACCGCGTTTTTTTTCAGATTCCGAAAAAGCTCGGCAAATAGCTGGCTGATCGTTTCTTTTTTATAATGAAAGTTTTTTGACTCCTGCACAAAAAAGGAAAGTGTCAGGTCTACTTTTTTTCTGTAATTTTCCAGATTCAGCTTTAAACTGTCTTTGATCCAAAAATTAGATGCACATTTAGATTCTGCTATGATCTGTACAATCTCTTCCAATATTGCCGCGGCAAGCAGGTTTTCAAATGGGATTCCAAGCTCCCCGCTCCGCTGCTTGATAAAATTCTCATTCAAAAGCTGGTTTCCCATTATAACCACACCCCTATTTGATTCCGAATTTTAGACAATACCCTTCTTTCCTTCGCATAAGCAAGCAGCTTTGCAATATCTTTCTCCTGATCGGCAAGAAACGCCCGCAGCGCCTGCTGCAAATCCTCACGTTCCATCCGGCTCTCATATTTTAAAATATCGCAAATCAAACGCTCCTTGCTGTATATAAGCATTTTGGAGCTGCCAAATGCAATCTCCTCCGCACCCAGCTTTAATACTTCAGGTTCTGTATAATACGGCTGCACCAACGGATATTCGATATGAAAACGAGCCTTGGAGGTATTTTTATCAATCGCAATCGACCATTGAAACGGTTTCTTTTTTAAATATTGGTGATAGTACAAGGCACTTTCCATACATAACACGCCGTCTGGAAACATCGCGCAAACCAGATCTTCTTCTTCAAGTTTCTTCCCACTTACACAATAATAGCCTTTTTTCACTCTTTCAATCAGCCCGCACTTGACAAACGTCTGCAACCGACGATAGTCCAGCCCCAGTGTATACAACTGCGAAGCCTTTACGATGCCGCCGTTTGCTTCTATCAGCCTGCATATTTGTTCAGCCTGCTTGTCTTTTTTCTGCCTTCTGTTTAATTTTCCCTCTCCCATCCTATTTATTCCGCTCCATAATTATAATCTGAGTATTTGGTTACATTATATTCCTAAAGCTTTGTATCTGTCAAATTTATTTTTTTCCAATAATACTTGCACAATCATTGCCGTTATTATACTATAGTGTATATCATTGTTGGAAAAAGAAAGGATACTTCGCTATGCCATCTTCCTATCCAAGCTCGCCGCACAAAAATCCATCACGGAAATCGTGCGAACAGACCATCAAACGGATACTGACACGAGAATTTGAAGAATACGGGGAAAACCACCATTTCAAACAGGCGTCTGATTTTATGATTTACTTTGAATCCCTGCATCCGGCATCTCCAGGACTGACAAAGCAGGTTCAGCGTGCTGTAAACGCATTAAACCTGCCGCGCGACGAAAAAGGCTATTTTATGATAAATAAGACCGTCGAAGAATACAAGGCGGAACAGGAGCTTTCCCAGCTTCTAACGTCCTCAACCCTCGCCAGCCTAGAATCATGCACACCGATCCTATTAAAGACAGAAGAATGGAAGCGCAGGCATATTATGCATTTAATGGACGCCACACCACAATTTCAAACTCTTTTTGAAACAATGACAGACACTGACAACGGCATTTTAATATATACAAAAACACCTGAAAAGCTTATTTCCTTCTTTTCAGAATTTATCAAAACAGAAATGGAACAAAAAGGATGAGCACATTGCCAATCGTTACTTTTTGCAATAATTAAATAATTATTTATTTTCTGATAATTCATTAAATTATGAGATAATAAGGTCCGCTTTTTTATATGTCCCAAATAATAAAAACGACAATAAATTAATTTATTTATTGTCGTTTTTATTATATCAGACTTAAAATCTTGTACTTTTTCTGTCTTTCCTAACATTCCTGCTATTAAAATATCATGCTTTTAATATTGCTCTGCCTATCTTTTTCGCCATTTTCCGCGCCTTGTCCTCCTCGTATCCCGGATAATGGTATACTGCTTTCTGGCACGCTTACGGTTACGGTAATTCGCCATCTTTTGCCGGATCAAATAGGACTTATCATATAAGACTCTGAAAACAATAATCAGCACAATGCCTAAAACAATTCCTCCCGCAATGATCAGTATCTGCGGTGACAGTTCCAGTTTTATATTCGCAAACCAATTAGAAATATTTGAGACAACATCATGAATATCAAAATTTTTGATTTTTCCAATCATATCAATATTTTTGATTTTCTCTAAAAATCCAGGCTCCTTATTTTTACTATCTGCGCCTTCGCTCTGATTTGCTTGTCCTGCCTTGTCTGGATCTTTGTCCTGGCTTTCCTTAGTCTCAGTTTTTTCTTTGTCGGTTTGGGAATCAGCTTCTGCCGTACTGCTTTCATCAGCACTTTGCTCCTGCGCCGCGTCATTATTTTGACCCGAAGCTCCTTCCTCTTTATCAATTAATGTATGCGTCCGAACAATATTCGCCGTACCAACCGGGCGTTTTCCATACGTATAGATTAACTGCGCTAAAACCTGATCAGGCAGGTTTTCATAGCTGATCTCCATACTTGCCTTGCTGAAATTCACGGTCTTTGGAAGTATAATCCTCGCCTGTGGATCAATCTGGGCGTATGGATCATTGGTATTGAGTGTATCATACTTTTGCTCTTCTACATTTTCATCTGATCCAAAATATTCGGATACATTACACAGGTTAAAATTTTCAAAACCAAAATCCAACAGCGCCCTTGTTTCTTTCCAATACTGCGGCGAAGTTCCATTTAATATAACCGCGACCAACGTCATGCCATCTTTTTGCGCATAAGTAACGAGTGTATTGCCCGCAGCATTCGTATAGCCGGTTTTCCCGCCTGTACAGTAATCATACAAATATGCCGCTGTATCCTTGGGGTACAGCATTTTATGATGGTTTACAAGATAGGTCGGTTCACTATGCTTATTGGTAGGCGGAATCGTATATTTCTTGGTACCGCAGATCAGCCGGAACGTTTCGTTTTCGTATGCTGTCCTGGCAATAACAGCCATATCCTTAGCGCTTAAATAATGCTTTTCATCTGGCAGCCCATGTGGGTTTGTAAAATGAGAGGATTTACAGCCAAGTGATTTTGCTTTCTGGTTCATCAGCTTGACAAACTCCTCCAGAGAGCCGCTGATATGCTCCGCAACAGCATAAGCGCACTCATTTGCCGATTCAAGCATTACCGCATAAAGGCACTGCTCCATCGTCATAACTTCTCCGACATCACGCGCGATTCCAGAACCCTCCGTCTTATAAATCGCATCCTGGGAAAAGGTTACGACTTCATCCATCGTGCTGTTTTCCACTGCAATCAGCGTTGTCAATATTTTTGTAATACTTGCCGGATAATACGGCTTATCTATATTTTTCTTATATAAGACTGCTCCTGTATCCACATCCATTAAAATCGCAGCACCCGCTGTAATCTCTTCGGACAGCTTTGGCCAATAGTTTTTACTTTTGCTTTTTTTTGCCTGTACCATATTTGCCGGCGCCAACAACTGGATTACTAGAAACGATAACAGTAACAGATTGATTGTTTTCAGCAGTTTCACTCTTTTTTTCATTTTAACTTTCCAATCTTTATTTATACTTTTGTGAAGGTATTTTACAATATTTCCATAATCAGGGAATAACCATTCTATTCTTATTATAGTGTGGATACAAGCGATACGCAATACTTTTTTTAAGTTTTGCCAATACTTTTCATCAATGTTATAATAATATAGCATATAAAATATAACAGAAGGAGATTATTATGAGATTAAGAAATATTCCAAGCGCTGACCATCAAATTGCTGTCAGTCCCTATTGCGTCCAGGCTCCTGCCTCTCAGCGCGGGTTATGGCAGCAGGCTTTTCAAAATACGAATCCTGTGCATATCGAAATTGGAATGGGGAAAGGACGTTTTCTATTGCAATTGGCTCAAAATCATCCTGATATCAATTATATCGGGATCGAGCGGTACACCAGCGTCTTGCTGCGCGCCGTCCAGAAGCTCGAACGCCTCCCTTCAGAAGAAATCCCAGCCAACCTTCGTTTGATCTGTATGGATGCGGAACAACTGGCTGACGTATTCGCGCCTGAAGAGGTCGCTAAAATCTACCTGAACTTTTCCGATCCCTGGCCGAAAAAACGACATGCAAGGCGAAGGCTTACCTCAAAACAATTTCTATGCCGCTACGACCAGATTTTAGCGGCAAATGGAAGTATTGAGTTCAAAACCGATAACAGGGATCTGTTTGAATTTTCCCTTGCTGAGCTTCCTGCTGCTCACTGGACGCTGGAAGCCTGCACTTACGACCTGCACAATGACCCTGAGCTGAACGAAGGCAATATTATGACAGAATATGAAGAAAAATTTTCCTCTCTCGGTAACCCCATTTACAAGCTTATTGCATCCCGTACGCCTTTTGCCTAACTTATCAATCTCTCTTTACGGACATGCAACAAATCCGTATAAATCCATAAAATATCATATTAACAGAACTCATAACAGTATACTGTCCAGCACAAAGCTCTCTTACCTGTCTGGACAGCGCACTGGAGCGACAGGAGGTAATTATGAATTTACTTGCATTCAAGAAAAAAGCCATCCTTTTTTCTTACCATCATCCAGCGATATTTAAAAAAATCACAAACCTTCGATCTTCCTTTTTAGATTTAAAAAAGCATTTGAAATAATACAAAAAAAGCACCGACCCCAAGCCTTAACGCTTGAAACCGATACTTTAGTGCGCCACCAGGGGTTCGAACCCTGGACACCCTGATTAAGAGTCAGGTGCTCTGCCAGCTGAGCTAGTGGCGCATTCCCTTGTGTTCCCCTGAACACAAGAATTATTATATATCAGTATTTGAAAAAAAGCAAGTACTTTTTTCAAATTTTTTAATTTTTTTTATTACATATTTGCGATCAATGCTGCAATCTCATCTGAGCTCATCACATAGCTTGGATCTGACAAATCCGGCAAATCAGAATTTTTTGCAGGCTCTGGATCAGATAATAAATCCGTATTCGCAATCAATGCCGCGATCTCGTCTGAACTCATCACCTGGTTTGCATTGCTGTTGGACTTTTCGTCAATAGGCACTTCCAAAATCTTATCAATATCCATATCCTTGACAGATTGGCCTAAATCAGTATCAATATCCATAGCCATCATAATTTTTTCCAATTCATCGTCGATGACATCTGCCGAACCTGCATGAGTTTCCGCAGGCTTTACGTCTACAGGCTGAAGAGACGATTCCATAAAACTTCGGTTATCCGGCTGAAGAGACGATATTTCCACTGGTTTTTCCTCTTCAGCAATTTCCGGTTCTTCCAGAATTGGCTCATTTCCCAGATTGGCAATCATAGCCGCAAGCTTGTCCGGCGTAATTTCGCGGCTGTCGTTTACAGCCTCTGGTTCTGCCGCTGGCTTCTCCTTTTCCTTTTCTGGTTCAGGTACGCTCTTTATCTGATCCAATCCGGTCTTAGGTGCCTGTCTATTCGGCTGTAAGCGATCGATCATTGCCTGTAGCTCTGCTTCTGTAGAAGCTGGTTTTGGATTGGTGGATGGTATCTTCGGTGGCGCTAAATCCAATTCGTCGACTGTATCCGGCTCCTGCGCCATAGATAAATGCCCTGATTCACCAACCACTCCTAACTCTGGTTTTTCTACTGTTTCCATCTCTGGCATCATTGACGATAAATCCAGTTCATCTATTGCTCCTGGCTCTGGCGTTATTGTTGATACATTC
Source organism: uncultured Eubacterium sp. (assembly GCA_947090545.1). Taxonomy (GTDB): domain Bacteria; phylum Bacillota; class Clostridia; order Lachnospirales; family Lachnospiraceae; genus Eubacterium_J. The sequence goes on from CAMUPC010000071.1 coordinate 12,018, forward strand.
GGATTGTCTGCGGAACTTAACTCCGGCATGACTGGGGATAAACCCGGCTCGTCAACTGCTCCTAGTTCTGGCATAAACTCGGATTCATCGATCGCACCTAATTCTGGCATTACTGGCGTTACTTCTGGTTCGTCAATTGCACCTAATTCCGGCATCACTGGAGCTACTTCTGGTTCCCCAATTACATTTAATTCCGGCATTACTTGGGATGATTCCGGTTCGTCTATTGCACTTAATTCTGGCATCACTGGGGAGGATTCCGGCTCTTCAATTGCACTTAATTCTGACATCATTGACGATAGTTCTGGTTCATCAATTGCACCTAATCCTGGCATCACTGGGGAGGATTCCGACCCGTCAACTGCACTCGATTCCGGCATCACTGGCGTTACTTCTGGCTCTCCAATCGCTCCTAGTTCTGGCATGAACTCCGATTCATTGATTGCACCCAATTCTGGCATCACTGGGGAGGATTCCGGCTCGTCAATGGCTCCTAATTCTGGCATTCCTGATGTTAACTCCGGTTCGTCAATGGCTCCTAATTCTGGCATCACTGATGAAGATTCTACTTCACCGATTGCTCCCAGTTCTGGCATGAACTCGTTTTCATTGATTGCACCCAATTCTGGCATCACTGGCGACAGTTCCGGTTCATCAATGGCTCCTAATTCTGGCATTCCTGATGTTAACTCCGGTTCGTCAATGGCTCCTAATTCTGGCATCACTGATGAAGATTCTACTTCACCGATTGCTCCCAGTTCTGGCATGGACTCCGATTCATTGATTGCACTCAACTCTGGCATTACTGATGAAGATTCTGGTTCATCAATTGCTCCTAATTCCGGCATCGCTGATGCTAATTCTGGTTCGCCAATTGCTTCCAATTCATCAATTGCTCCTAATTCCGGCATCACTGGCGCCAATCCTGGATCTAAATTATCTGCACCATCAATCTCCATCAACAGCTTATCCAAATCAGATTCTGAAGAATTTTCAAGCGATCCATTTGAACTTAAATCATGATCAAAAGAAAACTCGTCATCCATCTGCAATGGCTGAATATCTTCATGATCTTGTATCTGGCTTTGTGGCTGCGGAACAAACATTTGCTGAGATTTCATAGATGCCATTTTATCGGCTGATTCTAAAATTTCATTTCTAAGAGATGTTTCCAGTACTTTTAATCCATCTAAGATTTCCTGCTGCTTGTCAAGTACCTGCCTGTTGCCTTCTGTCAAAACTGCCTGATCCTGTTCGCTTAACCCCTGATTGCTTTCACCTGCATGATTACTTAATTTTGCAACATCGTTCTGAATACTGTTGATTCGCTGCATTAACCGATCATTGGAAATCAGCAATGCATTTGTATTCTGCTTTCCACGATTAATCTGCGCTTTTGCTAACGCCTTCTGTGCAGCGATCAATTCTTTATACGGAAGGTCTGACGGTTCACTTAGGGTATCCATCTTCTGTTCCATCTTATCAAAATATTTTCTTATTAATAAATAGGCTGCTTTTTCAGAACGATACACATTTTCAAACGCATCATCCTGCCCTTTTGCATTTTCCTCCATCTGTTTACGAATCAACAGCATTCCAGCACAGACTGAAGCAAGTAAAAAAACACCCAAAGACCCAATCACAACCATGTTTGCCGGATCATTGATAATCTCATACATTTCGATAAGAAACAATGAAACTGCTAATAAAGAAACAATCGTGATTTTCATCATTTGGCTGTTCTTCGTTCCCTTTTTGTCTTTATTTTCCTGTGACATGATTCTGGACCCCTCTCAATTAAAATAATGCACCTAACTGGATTCGAACCAGCGGCCTACCGCTTAGGAGGCGGTCGCTCTATCCTGCTGAGCTATAGGTGCATATGATACAAATATAAATAAAGAAAGTTAACCTTTCATTGCATCCAAAATATTATTCAAGAAAGTTAATTTTACCCTGCATCCAAATATTGCCTTTGAATCTTCTTCCGACTTCCGGGATACCAATTAAATCCTTTTCATTGATACATAGGTCAAATATCAAATCATTTGAATTAACCTTCATTAACAAAACATTTTCTTCTGTTAGTTTATTCTGCGTCTCCTTTATTTCTAAAATTGTACCCATAATGGAATATTGATCGCTTTCAATCCCATAAGGCATAAAATAACTCTCTACAATGCTAAAAATATCTTCCTTTTCCACACGCTTTGATATCATAGAGTACAAATCAATATCTTCCAGAGTCAGGCTTTCAATCGCTTCCTCATCTCCGTCACGCGCGGCTGCCATCAAATAATTATGATTCATTTTATTCTTTTCGGTATTTCTGATCTGCGCTTCATTTTTACCAATCGGCAAAATAATTTTCCCATTTAATGCAAGTGCAGATAATGTTGTTGTTACGTTTTGAAAATGTGAATCACAGCTTATTTTCTGATTTAAGTAATCAGCTACATTTTGAAGATAAAATATCAGTGTGACACCAAGCCTCATCTCATCACAGATACCAGCATAAGATTCGTTGCCAACATGCCGCTCAATTTCAATCTGCTCATTTGTAGAAATCTCTCTGCCTATAAAAACCGGATAGTAATATTCCATTGAAAATCTGTTATCTTCCTCATACTGTCCGCAAACTGTAATTCCAAAATTCTCATGAAACATTTTCGTCATTTCTACAAATTCGCTACCATCTGAGTCAATTGCAATTTTCTCTACATCTGAATGTCCGATAATTTCTTTTATCAATTGATCCAACTGTTTTTTCGTCTTGAGTTCACTAAAACCAATAGTCCTCAGAAAGCGATGCATCTTGACAGCTCCTCCCCTCTTCGCTTGTTTTCTATTATATAATACTTTTTAGAATTTTGCAATATTTTACTTATAATTTAATGCCATATCTAACGCTTCTTTTTCTTCCGACGCCAATACAATAATCGACTTGCCCGCAATAATCTCTTTGATATAAGTATAGCAGCCTTCCCTGCTGTGCATTGCATTGATTACAAATCCATCGTCCTTTTCATTCAGCAGTGCAAGGGAAAAGCTCAGCTTGCCGCCCATTTCGTTAAAAGCATCATATTTCACCAAGCCAATCTTCTGAAAAGTTACATTCATCTGGCTCTCCAGCTTTTCAATTTTATTTTTATTCGTATAATGCGATTCCACTAAATCATCCAACTGTTCCAGTCTCTGCACAATTTTTTCTTCGAGAGACTTTGCGTCTGTATCTCCCATAAATTTCTTGTATTTCTTCTTCAATTTACCAATCATACACAAATTGATAATAAGAAGCAATAGTAATAAAACTACGGCACCTGCAAGCCCCCAGACAATATACTCCAGATCAATGCCAAGGTAGTCACTGATACTCATTTTTCGTCCTCCTATTTTTTGCTTTTATTTCCATGTACTGTACGATAATTTTCGTTAAATAATCTTAAAAAGATATTATATTTAAAAACCCGTTTTTAATATTCCTGTTAAGATTTTTTATTTCAAAAAACGATCAAAATATCGTCTCTTTGCGCAATGGTGTTACTTTTTTAACGATTGGAACATCTCAAACAAATGTTCAAATTGTTCTGCATCATAGTACTCTATTTCAATTTTCCCTTTATTTTTATCTTTATAATTAATAATCACCTTCGTACCCAATACTTGCTTCATTTTTTCTTCAATATCATGATAAACTGCCTTCAAGCGTTTGACTTCTTCCTCATCTTCTTTTTGCTTTTCAGGATTGACTGTCTCTCCTTTTAATATCTTCTTTATCAGCTTTTCTGTTTCTCTGACGCTCAATTTTTCATCAAATATCTTTTGAGCTATTGTATATTGAATTTCATGATCCTCTAATGCAAGCAATGCTCTCGCATGTCCGGTTGTCAGCATCTCATCAATGATCATTTGCTGTACTTTTTCATTCAGCTTTAAAAGCCGCATAGAATTTGTAACTGTTGTCCTGGATTTTGAAACACGCTCTGCTAACTCATCCTGCTTCAAATGAAATTCTGTGAGCAGGCGCTTATATGCAATTGCTTCTTCAATCGGATTCAAATCCTCTCTCTGAATATTTTCTATCAAAGAAATTTCAACCATTTCCTGAGAAGTCAGATTTTTAACAATGACTGGTATCTCTTTGATGCCAGCCAATTTTGCAGCCCGCCACCTCCGCTCGCCCGCTATTATCTCATAATATGTATTTCGATCCTGTACAATCAACGGTTGTAATACACCAAACTGTTTGATTGATTCTGATAATTCCAAAAGTGCGTCCTCATCAAAGTTTTTTCTCGGCTGTTCTTTATTTGGTTCCACCTTATTGATGTTTACCATAAATTCTTCTTTTTTTTCTTCTTCGATTGTTTCCGTAACTCCCACTTTATCCGGGATCAAAGAATCTAACCCTTTTCCCAGCCCTTTTCCCAGACCACTCTTTTTTACAGGCATTTTACAAATCCTTTCTGTTGATTATTTCCTTTGCCAGCAATCGATAGCTCTCAGCACCAGCAGACCGTTTATCATACAAATTGATCGGAAGTCCATGGCTTGGCGCCTCTGCTAATTTTACATTTCTTGGAATGATCGTCTTATAGATCGTTGTATTTAAGTTTTCTTTTACATTTTCCACAACCTGCATAGATAAATTTGTTCTTGCGTCATACATTGTAAATACAACGCCCTCAATAATCAGGCGTGGGTTCAGTCTCTGCTGAACGAGGTCTATTGTATGTATCAATTGGCTCAGTCCTTCCAATGCGTAGTACTCACATTGAATTGGCACAAGAATCGAATTAGCTGTGGTCATTGCGTTTACAGTCAGCATATTTAATGCAGGCGGGCAGTCAATGATGATAAAATCGTAATCATCTCTTATATAATCTATGGCGTTTTTTAATAAATATTCCTTATCATTAACACCTAACAGTTCAATTTCTGCTCCTGATAAATTAACATTAGAAGGTATTATTTTTAGGCCATTTACTTGCGTCTGATAAATACTGGATTTGACTGAGCACTCATCCAAAAGCAGCTCATAAACTGTATTTTCCAGTTCGCTTTTCTCTAATCCGATGCCACTGGTTGTATTTCCCTGTGGGTCTAGGTCTATTGTTAATATTTTCTTACCTAATTCTGCAAGACAAGATGATAAATTAATTGCGGTAGTTGTCTTGCCTACTCCGCCTTTCTGATTTGCTATTGCAATGATTCTTCCCATTACTTTTCCTTTCTGAAGCGCAATACTAGCAGATTTATTTACCATCTGTAAATATTCCAGTCGCTTTCTTCTCGACAGTTTCTATTATAGCACCTTAATGTTTTATTTTCTATAGATTTTATAAAAAATCTTACTTTTAGCATTTTATACTACTTTGGGGTTTATTCTGAATCCTTATCTATAAAAAACGGCAAAAGTGGAAATGATGTTTTTTTGCTTTATACTGGGTGAGTATAGGGGGATACGTGTGGGATTATTTTTTTATCTCTTAGGTATTTGATAATAATAAAAATGTTTCACGTGGAACATAATACGCTATGAATAAAAAATGTTTATGTATAATAATTAATTTAGTATAATAAAATGTTTCACGTGAAACAATCACTTTTTTGAAAATAAATTGTTTCACGTGAAACATTTATTTATTGAGTAATAAAGTGCTTCATGTGGTTCAATAATTATAACATTTTGAAAATGTTCCACGTGAAACAATTCCTTTTTGAGTATAAATATTTTTCATGTGGAACGAACCATTACTTTTTGAGTAAAAAAATATTTTTCGTGAAACATTTACTTTTTGAATAAGATTTTGTTTTGCGGCACATTTACTCTTTAAATAAGAATATGATTCGCGTAAAACAATTACTTTATACTTCAATTTTTCCTTATGTGAAACATTGCTCTTTGAATAAGAAAATGTTTCACGTGAAACATTTTCTTAGTTTTGTTAAAAGATATTTTTTACTTCTATATTGGTTATTATTTTGAAAATATATTCCAACAATCTTGAAAATGTTGCTTTTTGATCGCTTATTATTGTTTTTTGAATAGGAGGACGCTGGAGGAAGGGGAGCGGGGCTGGCTTCCTGTTCCGGTTCCAAAATG